>JAJFMM010000047.1 GCA_021772165.1 Chlamydiota bacterium
GCCTCCTCTTCGCTTGGGACCTCAACCACTGGCTGTGCAAGCGGAACGGAAACAGGTTGCAAGGGCTGAACAACTGCTGTCGCGAGAGGAACTTCTTCTACCTCTGGCTGTACAGGAAGCGCTGTCGCTAGAGCTGGTAGCGATGGATCATCACTCTTTTTTTTAAAAAAAGCTGCTGTACCAATCGCTGCAAAAGTAACTGTAGTGCCGATCAGAAAAACCTTGGCCAAAGCCACTGCAAGCCCCCTAAAAAATTACGTTAAACATATTATCTTCATATCCGGACTATTTGGCAAGAGACAGTTCTAGAAAAACGATTGAGCGGACAGAATAAAAAACAATTAATAACGAATTACATAGAAAATGTAAATAAAACAGGAGAGTTAGAAGGGCAAGAGAAAGCAATCAAAAAATTTGCATTCCAAAAACAGCCTTCTCCGGCTAAAGGAATAATTTGCAGCTCACCTTCCGAGCCGCTCATACAGAGGCGAATCCTATCGCCGAGGAGAACCGTGTCGCATTTGCCTTTATATCTCTGCAGACTGCCGGGCAAAAAGGTCTCTCCGGAGCTCTCGACAGTGCACATTCCGGCCTGTACATAGAAAACCATGTACAAGGGGCCGTCAACCTCGCCTTCTACAAAGCGCGAATTGAGCTTTACAGCTTGATCGGAAAAACTGGCCTTGAGATGCAGCCAAGATTCCGGGCGGCCATGGCAGCGCGTCCATCCTTCGCATTCAAGACGCTCTTTTTCTGAAATGAACACTGATCCCCAGCCGAGCGTTTGTGAAATGCCAAAAGCGGATGCGTCGCTGAGAGGAGCTGTTTGTGGTCCGAAAGAGGGAATGACGATCGAGTCGAAGCGCATTGTTCCAAGGCCACTGTTCCATCCGGTAAGCGAGAGACAGGCATCGAGAGTGGGAGTGGAGAAAGAGGCCATGGCTAGATGAAGATCCACAGCGGAGCTGTTTGTACCGGATAGCGAAAAGCTTTCTACTTCTTCAGCAAGGAAAGATTCTTCGCGATAAAAGAGAAGCTTTGCCGGATCACTGAATTTTTCTACCCATCGTTTGGCAAGATGAGCTTTTTCTATCAGTTCGATATCGTCTTCCAGGCTGCCCAGTTCACTCCAGATTTGAGCGAGTTGCCAGGCAATGGGCAATGGAAGAAAACAGTCATTGCGTCTCGCCTCTTCTTTCATACCCATCGGCGCTCCGCTAGGCGTGAGCATAGGCACAACGGGAGGATGATTTTTCCCCAGCACTTTGTATAAAAGTGCAAGAGCTGCCAGTGAGGGCTGGTACGTTTCGCTGTAGGGATAGCGAGAAAGTGTTTGAACTTGTTTTTCTAGATCTTTGGAGATGCCGCTCTGTTGCACTCGAAGGAGAAGTTCGCGACAGTGTCGAAAATGCCCGAGCGGGTCCTTGATGGAATACCGCCCGAGAAATTCTTGATCATGAATTAGAGCCCCACTCAAAAAATTTACAGAAAAGGGCGAGGCACCAATCATCATTGCTTACTTTACGGAGATCAGTTTGCGCATTTTCTTACCTGGCGTAAACTTTACAGCTTTACGTGCAGGAATGATAATGGGTACAGCTGCATTTTTTGGGTTGCGCCCAATTTTTTGCTTTCTCTCTACGACTTCAAAAACACCAAAATCTCTAAATTCAAGACGGTCGCCCTGAGAGAGTGTGTCAGTCATTGCATCTAGAAAAGCCTGGATGACATTTCTTACATCGTTAGGATGCATGCCCCGCATCTGCGAAATCGTTTGGATAAGCTTTTTCTTAGTGACAGTAGCCATATCCGGGCTCCTTCTGTTCATAGTATACCTCAATTGTTCCCGTGGTTCGCACGCCTACCTGCTGGCTGCATTAGGCGCATGTGAACTCTTGCATTTCAAGGGCTTCACGAGTTCAACATAATGATTGCGAATTATTTTTCAAAATAATTATTTACGCAACTGATCAGAAATTTTTTCTTTTTCCCTGCGCTGAGCATGAGATATGTGCCCTCTAGCAAATCTTTTGAAGAAATTTCATAAGTTGGATCAGTAACACGTTCGTTGTTCAGGTAAGCGCCTCCATTTTTTATGAGGCGAACCACTTCAGATTTGCTGGCAGCGAGTTTTGTTTTCACAAACAGATCCACAGCTTTTGCGCCGACGATCTCGTTCATGTCCATTTCGCCGTGCGGCATATCTTTGATTAATTCTTGCAGTACTTCTCCGCTGAGCTTAGCTTGGCCGCCTGGAGCGATCCCTGCAGTTACTTTCAGTGCTGCCTGAACACCCTCTTCGCCGTGCACAAAACGCGTCACTTCTTCAGCGAGTTTTTTCTGCGCGCTATTGGCAGCGTAATCGGGCTTTTGCATCTGTTTTTCGATGCTACGAATTTCATCCATCTCCAAAAAGGTCAACATGGAGAGGAGACGAATGACATCTGCATCGGGGACGCGGATGAGATACTGGTAAAACTGATAGGGGGAGAGTTTATCTTTTGAGAGCCAGATGGCACCCTCTTCCGATTTTCCGAATTTTTTTCCATCGCTGCGCACAAGCAGAGGAAATGTAAGGCCGTAGACCGTTTCTCCACCTGACTTGCGATTGTATTCGATACCGGCAGTGATATTGCCCCACTGATCAGAACCACCCATCTGCAGGGAGACTCCATGCTTTTTATGAAGATGGGAGAAATCATAGCCTTGCAAAATCTGATAGGTAAATTCTGTAAAGCTCATCCCCTCTTCTGAATGCAGCCGCGCTTTAACGCTCTCTTTGGCAATCATTGGACCTACGCGGAAGAGCTTTCCCACATCGCGTAAGAATTCGATCAGAGTAAATTCTCGAAACCAGTCGTTGTTGTTGACGACAACCGGCTTGGGATCTAAGTCTTGAAAAAGATGTTCGAAAAAAGCGCCGATGGAGCGCACATTGGATTCCAGCGCAGCTTCATCGAGGAGAGGTCTTTCAGAGCTCTTTCCTGAGGGATCGCCGATTCTACCTGTGGCGCCGCCGAGAACGACAACGGGAGTGTGTCCGCATTTACGCATCCACTCCAGGGCAACGATGCCAACTAGATTGCCGAGATGAAGACTGTCCGCAGTAGGATCAAAACCCACATAGGCTTTTCGAGGATTTGAAAGATGCTCGCGCAGATCGGGACTTGTCATCTGATCGATGAATCCCCTCTCTTCGAGACAATCTATAACATTTTTCATACAAAGGAACCGCAAAGAATAAACAAGACTACTCGATTCGCCTATTTAATGCAAACCCCTGAACCTGAGGGAACTTATGAAGGGCGAATCGCGCTGATCATATGCTGCATTTCTTCTTGCAATTTCTGGGCAATGGCAGTCACACGCTGGCTGATTCTAGCTGCATTTTGATTCTCATCAAAAAGAGCGAGAGAGATCTTTTTATCTTTGAGAGGAACGCGGTATTGAGCGTGGCGAGCGATCCAGCGATGGATTTCGTCCGTTTTTTCTCTTAAAGATTCCGGAGTGATTTTCTTCTCAACATCATCCCAGTGCTTTTGTAGTTTTTCACGCGCTTTGCGTGTTTTCAAACTTTCTGGAGCTAGTCGTTTTGGAGCTTGTTGTAGTGTCATTGAGCACCTCCCACCGGAAAACCAACTTAAGCATTATGAAGATAAAATTCCAGTAGAATTTGATCTTCCTTTTGCATAGACTGAAACGAGTATGGCAAATGAAAAAGCAAAGCGTATAGCGGCGAGAGAAGCTGCAAAGTTAATTCAACCGAAAACAGTCGTTGGTCTAGGCACGGGATCGACAGCAACTTTTTTCATTGAGGAGTTAGCTCAGCGCGCAGAACAGGAGCAGCTTCAATTAAAAGCGGTTGTTCCCAGCTCCAGTCGTTCGGGAGAACTAGCTAAAAGTTTGGGACTCCCTGTGAAGGACATCAACGATGTTTTCAACATTGACATCACAGTCGATGGAGCGGATGAAGTCGATCCAGAGAAAAGGTTGATTAAAGGCCGCGGTGGAGCTCATGTGAGAGAGAAGATACTCGCCTCATCAAGCCAAGAGATGGTGGTTATTGCCGACGAATCCAAACTCGTCGACGCGCTAGGCGTTGGCGTACTTCCTGTAGAAGTCGTCGTTTTCGGCTCTCCTGCAACCCGTTTGAAGATCGAAAATCTGGGTTACAAGGGCGCATGGCGCATGACAGAAGAGAGCTCATTTTTCTTAACGGAGAATGGAAACTTTCTCTATGACATCTCTTTTGACACACCGATGACAGATCCTGAACAGACACATGAAGAGCTGATTCATCTTCCGGGCGTCGTGGATACGGGCCTATTCTTCCATCTAGCCAGACGCATTGTGATTGGCTGGAACGACGGCAAGCACGAAATTCGCTAATATTTGATATTGAAACGCATTGAAGCGAGGTACTGCAGAGCTGCTATCGCCTCTTCTGCATCCTCTCCGATAGCTTCAATTCTGATACGAGCACCTTTTTCTGCTGCAAGCATGAGGATGCCGAGCAGTGACTTCGCGTTGACTACATACTTGCGATAGGAAAGGAAGATATGAGCGTTGAAACCTGCTGCGCACTTGACAAGCTCTGTGGATGGGCGTGTATGTAAACCTTTATCGTTCTTCACGATAAAAATGCCCTTCACCTTGTTTTTCCTTGTCTCTTGATTCATCCATCTCACCTAACGTGCATCAGCGATACTTACGCCGTCAGAGATTTTAATGCAACCATTTTTAAGACGTAAAAAAACAGGATTCGCAGAATCTAAAATTTGTATCCTGCGAATCATGCCCTTTCTAGGCTAACAGCTTTTTCAGCTCTCCGACGAGATCTCTGAATCGACGCATAGCCGCATCGACAGGCTCTTTACTCTTCAAATCAACACCTGCGATCTCCAAGAGATCGAGAGGATAGCGGCTACCGCCTGAAGAGAGAAACTGCAGATAGCGCTTTTTAGCATCTTCTGAGGCAGACGCCTTCTCGAAGAGAGCCAGTGCAGCGCTCAACCCTGTCGCATACTGATAGACATAGAAGTTGTAGTAGAAGTGCGGAATGCGCGTCCACTCATAGTCGATGCCCCCATCGAGAATCAGATCAGGGCCATAATACTTGCGATTCAGCTCCACATACGCCTCTTTCAGAAGAGTTGGCGTAAACGGCACACCCTCTTCTGCCCAGCGATGCAGCTGAAGCTCAAATTCCGCAAAGAGCGTCTGACGGAAAATCGTCGTGCGAATTGCCTCGATCTCATAGTTAATGAGATACGCGAGCTCCTTTTTCGATTTGGCTCTCTCCTTCAACAGCTTCAGCAAGAGCTGCTCGTTAAAGGTCGAAGCAACTTCGGCCACAAAAATCGGATAACTCGAGTAAACATAGGGCTGATTTTCGCGACTTAAAAAGCTGTGCATGCTGTGACCAGCTTCATGCGCGAGCGTCAGCACATCGTTGAGCGTCCCGTGGTAGTTCATCAGAATGTAGGGCATCGAATCATAGCAGCCACTGGAATAGGCGCCGCTGCGCTTGCTCTGGTTTTCGAACGGATCGACCCACCTCTCTTCAAACAAGCCCTTTTTAAGCTGCACAGCATACTCCTCTCCGAGCGGTTTGACCGATTCAGCGACAAGCTGACACGCCTCATCGTAGTCCATACTCGTCTGCACCTCTTCGACAAGAGGGATATAGAGATCATACATATGCAGATCAGGGAGGCCCAGCAGCTGTTTGCGGAGAGTTATGTAATCGTGCAGAGCATCGAAATTCTGATGCATCGATGAGATCAAGTTATCATAGACCGCACCGTCGATGCGCCGAGGAAAGAGCGCCGCCTCACGACAATCCTTGAATTTCTTCGCGCGAGCGACATAAAGATGTGACTGCACCTGCCCTTGCAACATCTCACAAATTGAGTTTGCATGATCCCTGTACACGCTGTGGAGATTCTCAAAAGACGTTTTTCTAAGCGTCCGATCCGGATCTCTCATATAAAGAAGATAGGTACCGTTCGTAAGCTCCTTCTTTTCTCCCTGACTGTTTTCCACAGCAGGAAAAGATAGATCCGCATTGTTTAGAGCACCAAAAGCTTTATACGACGTCTCGAGCGCCTTACCACTCAAAGCGAGCATCTCCTCGAGTTCTTGAGAGAGCGTATGCGGACGCATTCTCGCGATCTTTTCGAGATGGAACAGATAGGGCCGCACCTTTGGATGGCTCAAAAGCTTCTCAAACTCCTCCTGACTAAGAGAAAGTAGTTCAGGCTCTACCCAAGCATACTCGAGCTGAAAATCGTGAATCAGAGAAGAGATACGTCCAAAATTTTCTTTTAACGAATCGTTGCCCAGATCCTCATCGAGCCTCAAGTGAGCATATACATGGAGCTTGCTCAACTTCCTTTCCAACTCGAAATAGGCGTCCAGAAAGCGCGCAACGCCCTCTGGCGACTCCTTGAGCTTCCCTTTGAAGGAAACTAAATCGGGCCAGCGCGGACCTTTCTCACCCGCTCCCATCGCGTTTTCAAATTCTTTCTTCCAACTCTCCACCGTCGAGTAAAGAGCCTCGACATTCCAACGCTCCTGTTCAGGTACTTCAGTTCTATTGCGTCCCATGATTCACTCCATTTATCTAAGACATTGAAATTTAACAGCTTCTAAATAACTATACTACCTCTTTTCATAGCACACCTCTCTATTTCCTAGCAATCTCCAGTAATAACTGCTAAATTTCATTGCCAATAATCCCCACAGTTGAGTATAGTGCTAGGTAGCAAAACAATTAGCCTTCAGCACTTTTTGCTGAAAAAACCCGGAGAAAACCATGACTCAACAAGCTGAAAAGAAAATCACCTTGAAGCCCCTCGGCAATCGCGTTCTGGCCCAGCGTCTAGAACAAGAAGAAACAATGAAAGGCGGAATCATCCTGCCGGACAGTGCAAAGAAAAAGCAGGAAACTGCGAAAGTGGTTGCAGTAGGTGAAGGTAAGCGTCTTGACGACGGTAAGATCCTTCCTGTTCCTGTAAAAGTGGGCGAGACTATCTTGATGGACAAGTACTCTGCACAAGAAGTGACAATCCAAGACGTTGACTATGTGATTCTGAAGGCAGATGACATCATCGCCATTATTGAAGAATAAATAAAACCAGGAGTTTAGACACCATGGCACCAAAAAATATCAAATTCAAAGAAGATGCTCGCCAGAAGATTTTGAAAGGCGTACGCACACTTGCTTCTGCAGTAAAAGTAACTCTCGGTCCTAAAGGCCGTAACGTTGTTATCGACAAGAAATATGGTTCCCCACAGATCACAAAAGACGGTGTAACTGTAGCGAAAGAGATTGAACTAGAAGATCGCCACGAGAACATGGGCGCTCAGATGGTGAAAGAAGTTGCGAGTAAGACAGCTGACAAAGCTGGAGACGGCACAACGACAGCGACTGTTTTAGCAGAAGCGATCTACAGCGAAGGCCTACGCAACGTCACCGCCGGTGCAAACCCGATGGGAATCAAAAAAGGTATTGAGCAAGCAGTCATAGCGATTGTTGAAGAGCTCAAGAAACTTACTAAGCCGATCAACGACACGAAAGAAATTGTACAAGTTGCAACGATCTCCGCTAATGGCGACACAGAGATCGGCTCGATCATCGCACAAGCGATGGAGCGCGTTGGTAAAGATGGAACGATCACAGTAGAAGAAGCAAAAGGCTTTGAGACGACACTTGACGTCGTAGAAGGTATGAACTTCGACCGCGGCTACGTCTCTTCTTACTTCGTAACGAATGCAGAAACACTCGTTTGCGAATACGAAAACGCACTAGTCCTGGTCTACGAGAAGAAGATCTCTTCAATGAAAGAGTTCCTACCTGTGCTACAAGCAGCAGCTGAATCGGGCAAACCGCTTCTTATCATCGCAGAAGACATCGATGGCGAAGCACTAGCAACTCTCGTTGTGAACCGCCTACGCGCTGGTCTAAAAATCACAGCAGTAAAAGCACCAGGCTTTGGCGATCGCAGAAAATCGATGCTAGAAGATATCGCGATTCTCACTGGAGCACAGTTCGTTAGCGAAGATCTCGGCATCAAGCTAGAGAACGTAACACTTGAAATGCTCGGATCTGTCAAAAAAGCGATCGTGAAAAAAGAAGACACGACACTTGTAGACGGCGCAGGCGACAAGAAAGCGATTGCAGACCGCATTGCTCTTCTGAAGCGTCAGATCGAGGAAAGCACATCTGATTACGACCGTGAAAAGCTGCAAGAGCGTCTTGCGAAGCTAGCTGGCGGCGTCGGTGTTATCCGCGTAGGTGCTGCTACAGAAGTTGAAATGAAAGAGAAAAAAGACCGCGTTGATGATGCGAAAGAAGCGACTCGCGCAGCCGTTGAAGAGGGAATTCTACCTGGCGGTGGAACAGCTCTAGTGCGCTGTATGCCGATAGTAGAAAAACTCGCAGCATCTCTTAAAGGCGACGAAAAAATCGGCGCTGAGATCATTCTGCGCTCACTTGCCTACCCTCTACGCCAGATCGCAGAAAATGCCGGCAAAGAAGGCTCGATCGTCGTACAGAAAGTAGCTTCTATGAAGACCTACGAAGGCTACGATGCAAGAGAAGATGCTTACGTCAACATGATGGACAACGGAATCGTCGACCCAACAAAGGTTGTACGATGCGCCCTGCAGTTCGCTGCATCCATCGCAGGATTGCTTCTAACAACAGAAGCGATCATCACTGATGAAGAGCAGGATAAACCAGCTGCGGCACATGCCGGCGCTGAGATGGACTACTAAGAACAGTTAAGTCCACTCTTTCTCATTCGCGAGGCCGAAGATCTCTCTTCGGCCTCTTTTTTTTGTACCCGAGTTTTCTAGACCTACCCAAAAGGCAATACCTTTAAAACACCCCCGGCCGGAATCGCGTGTTCAATGAACTGCATCAAGCCCACCTTCCCAAAGATCTGAGCAATCAACTGCTGCGTCGGGAAGCCCTTTTCGCTATCGATATCCGTAAATTCCATCCTGGCGACCGTCTTCGTCTGCGTCGCTCCCTCTGCCCCCAAACCGCTAATCTCCACCTTCAAATTATTGATGATGAGCTTTTTGATGATGAAGCGATTCGCCTTACCATTGGGCGATGGCATCTTACTGATGATCTCAGACCAGTTCGACACCTTTCCAATACCATCTTTCACCTCGATGTCCAAGAAGACATTATCGAGAACAATCTCATCGATCACATTCGGATCACCAGTCAGCTCACTCCATGTATAAGAGACATGAATCTCATCGACCCTGAGAGCCGTTCTAGATTTAAAACCCTTAGGATTATGCAACTTGAATTTTCTGATCTTCATATGACTAGGCAAAACACTGATGTTTGCAGCAGAGACCTTAACTCCCATTTTCCCACTTAAATAGGATGAGAGAATCGGAGCCTTAATCAGCCAGACAAACGCGGCAACCGCCAATATAATTAGAATAACAAAACCAAAGCCCTTTTTCGTCATCACAAACCCCAATTCAATATAATTCAAACTATGAATCATTTCAGTATTTATTTAAATAGATGGAATGATATAAATAGAAATATGAAGAAGATATTACTAATTCTCATTCTTCTTATTATCGGGCTTGGCGTACTCACTTGGATAGGGTGGGAGCGAAGAGCTTCGGTTGCAGCGCAATTGATCCAAAAACACTTGGGCGGCACACCCACCACACTCAATTCGCTTGAGTTCAGTGAGCAAGGTGCAGAGATGAGAAACCTTGTCATCAAAAATCCACGCGGATTCAGAAGTACCAACGCCTTTACAGCCCAGAGAATCAGCATCGACACCACCTGGCAGAAGTTCAGAGCCGATCCACTCACGATAGAGCTGATCGAGATGGACAATCTATTTGTGACCATCGAAACAAACCGAAAAGGAAAAATGAACTGGGACGTGATCTTAGATAGCGGCGCAAAACCCTCTAAAGTCAAACGCCAGTGGCTGATTAAACACCTCGTTCTTCGCAATTTAACCGTGCGCGTCATCAATGCGGATGGAAGCTCCAAGACCTATCCGACCTTGAGTCGAATGGACTTTTACAACCTCTCCTCGGAGTCAGGCTTCCCTGTGAGTGCGATTGAAAAAGCGATCTTCAACGAGATGATGAAAAATCTCTTCAGAAACCTAGATCTACAGAAGCTGATCCAGCCGGCGCTTCCAGGCGGACGAGGACTCCCCGGCCTTCCAGGAATGTTCTAAACCTTCGAATGAATCATCTTTTTCAGCTTTGGCACGAGCAGCATTGAGACGAGCGCGAGCAGCATCGCGAGGAAACCAAACGAATCAAACGCCTTTCCATAGATCTCGCTGGAGACCAACTGCGAGCTCTGCTTCGGCACATCAGCCAGCGTGGAGAGAAACCCTCCTATAGAAAAAGCGGCACTCTGAGTTAAGAACCAGACCCCCATCATCATCCCCACCAGATGCCTAGGAGAGAGCCGCGTGACCATGGAAAGCCCGATAGGAGAGATTAAAAGCTCCCCGATGGTTTGCAGGAAATAGCTGCCGACGAGCCACCAAGGTGACGTGACACCTCCCCTGCTGAAAAATGAGACCGCGCCACCGAGAAAGAGAAAACCGAGCGCCAAGAAAAGTGAGGCGATCGAAAATTTCATCGGAGTAGAAGGATTGCTCTTTTTCTGATCGAGATAGAGCCAAAATCTGCTGAGAAACGGGCTAAGCAGGATGATAAAAAAGGGATTAAAAAACTGCGTAAACTCCGCATCGATAGTAAAACCCAGCATGGTTTTTCCCATATTGCGATCGGCGAAGAGCATGAGAGACGTCCACGTCTGATTATAGATGGCCCAGAAGCCCACTGAAATGAGCATCAGCACGAGAGAAGCACCCATCTTACGGCGCTGCTCAGGACGCTCCTTCATCAGGAAGTAGATCACAGCCAATAAGATAACGAGAGAAGCCACGAGGAGAATGAGATTTGCATTCTTCGGAATATAGAAAATGAGATGGATGAGATAGATCGAAACCAGAGTACCGACCGTCAAAAGAGAATAAAAGAGCCTCTTGAAACTCTTCTTCTTATGTAGAGGACTGATAGCAGGCACACATCCGGCTCGACCCAGACTCTTTTTCCCGACAATAAACGTCACTAGACCAACAGAGATACCCACCGCAGCCAACACAAAGGCCCAGTGCCAGCCATACGTCGCGACCAGAGCGCCAACAAAGAGAGGCGGAATGAGAGAACCGATATTGATCCCCATGTAAAAGAGCGTAAAGCCCCCATCTCGCCTTGGATCCTCCTGATCATACAATTCACCGACCAGACTCGATACATTCGGTTTAAAAAAGCCATTGGCCACAATGACCGCGCTTAGCCCCAAGAAAAAGGAGGAAGGCGATGGCAGACTCGCCAACAGATAACCCACGATATACAAGAGAGAGCCGATGAGAATTGAGATCCTAAAACCGATGAAACGATCCGCGAGATACCCCCCGACAACCGGCGTGAGATAGAGCATCGCACTGAAAGCACCATAGAGCAGATACGCCGTCTCATCGTCGTAGAGAAGCGAGTGAGTCATGTAAAGTATAAGAATCGTCTGGAGCGTATAGAATCCAAAGCGCTCCCATAACTCAGTAAAAAAGAGGAGAGAAAACCCCTTAGGCTGATTCCTGATAAAATGGCGCATAGAAGATCCCCCGTCCACTCTACTCCTTGTAGAGCAAGCCGGAAGAAAAGCAAATAAATTTTTAAATCTCTACTCAGAACGTCTTGAAATAGAAGAACAAAGGATTGCTACAGTTTTAAGGCCGTAACAGTTATACTTAACTTGCACCTAGGGAACTTAAAATGGCTACAAATACGGGTAGAATCTATAATTGGGCAATACAGCGCACAGAATCGCGCCGAGCGCCCTTATGGATAGGATTACTCTTTTTTTTAGAGCTGATTCTTTTCATACCACTGGATGCGATCCTGCTCTTTTTCTGCCTTCGGAACCGCTCAAAGATTCCCTACTACGTTCTAGTGGCAACGATCTCTTCTACCATCAGCGGGCTATGTGGCTATATGCTGGGGCATCTGCTGTGGGATTTTGTAGGACCCTACGTACTCAACCACCTCATTGCAGCCTCATCTTTCGATCAATTTGCCTCCCATTACCAGAACTATGAGAACTGGGCCGTCCTGGGGGGAGCGATCCTACCCTTTCCGCTCAAGATATTGAGTCTATCGGCAGGGATCTTCCACCTAAAACTCGCGCCCTTCCTTGGATTTCTTTTCTTTGGCCGAGCGCTTCGGTTTTCTCTGGTAGGAATCACGATGTATTTCTGGGGAGACAAAGTAAAAGGCTTTGTCGACCGCCACTTTAATCGGCTGCTGCTGCTGGTCGGAGCAAAAGTTGCGATGGGACTCGCCTTTTTCTGGGCCCTCACAGGCTAATATCCGATAATCCTCCGTCCTCAAAGGGTAGAAGCTCAAGCAATTCAGAAGCGAATCTACTTAAGGAGATTCTGGATAATTGCTGCTTTTGAGATCGGGAGATCAAATCGTAGCGAGATTGAGTTTTGAGGAGGTAGTTAACCTTTTTTCGGTTAACTACCTCCTCAAAACTTGATCTTCGCAGATTTGATCCCCGAGATTAAAAGCATGAATTGTCCAGAGGCTCCTTAAATACAGGAATCAAGGATTGCAAAAAAAAGTGGACTAGGGATAATATGTAGTCTCAAATCTTGTTCCGGGTTAGCTCAGCGGTAGAGCAGTGGACTGTTAATCCATTGGTCACTAGTTCGAATCTAGTACCCGGAGAATCTACCATACAGGCACTTAAGGCTCCGGCCCTAAGTGCTTTTTTGTTTCATGTAACACTTGCCCACAACACCAACCGATAAACGACATCGAAACATTTGGAGAAAACATGGCAACGATCGATGAGAGAAAAGACAAAACTTAATCGGCCGATCTAAAACAGAGAGTTTTGTGACACCTTACGCACATGCGCGAGGAGATCGTGCTTTTGGTGGTATTACAAGGGACTCTTAATGCAGTTAAGACAACCACATCACCACTATCAATTAATTGTTTAATGTTGCCCCTTTTGAGCGCTGTCAGGAGAATGCACGGCATCCAATTTTCAAGGAGGATTGTATGAGAATTACTGCTTTAACGCCCTACACACCCGGTATTGGTCTTTCATCGCCGGCACAGATGGGTAACAAACTAACCGCAAACGCTCTTCCAGCAATTGCTTTGGCGGCGGCATCGTGGCTCCCAGGAGCTGCGGCTGTCGCTCTAGATGATTGCTTGAAGGGTTGTGACGAGCACGCGAGAATGGGAGCTGCAGCCCCTTTAGTTCTGGCTTGCCAGATACTTTGTCACTTGTTTTCGGATGGTGCGGTATCTCCCATGGGGCCTCCCGGAGGTGACAGAATCCGACCCTTGTAAAGCAACTCAAACTCGTTCTAGACAATTCTTTGCGTTCTTGTGTAAGCTGCATAGTTTTGCAACGGTAAGGATGATTGAATGGATGGACTGAGCGAGTTTTTTTTGAGTGTCGAAGGAAGGATCTTAGCCATTTTTTCTAGGACATTTCTAGCGTCCTTATTTCTATGTCTGGGTACTCAGCTTTTTGACTTCAAGAAGCTAGTGCCTTTTTTCTCTTGGAAAAGAGTTTTCAGTGTGTTCTTTTTCCTCTTGGGGCTACGTCTTTTCTGGGGAGCATTTCACACGTTTTAGAGCAGCGTTCGCCTCGCTCAAACCACGCCAGCAGCTTGCCTGCACGAAGCTCCTAAAGAGGAGAACAGCACTCTAAATACAAAGGTTTCTTATGTTGCTAAGGATGCGCTTGCCGTTGTAACAAGAATCCTGAAAGAGATCCATCTGATCCTTGCCATTTAACGGGCTGGATGTGCCCATCCAGTAAGCCTCTGTATCTGTCTTACCGACAACAACAACTTTCATACCGAGCCACGCCTCTGCGTCGCTGAGTAGATTTCTGATCAGATTAAAATTAATAATACCTATTTTAAAATAAAAAGTTACTGGTGTTTGATTAAAATAATTATTTTTATTTTAAAAATACCAGAGCGCAAATTAAAGTCTTTGCCGTCTAAAAACGCAGGGCGAACCATGTCAATCGCTACAATCGGAAATCACCTCCCTCAACTGAACTTAAACGCAGCAAATGCTGTTCCAAAGCTCGGAACCGTTTTGCTGACAACCCTGGCTATCAATGCTCTGTCTAATCTACCAAAATCAGAAGCTCTTGGACATGTCTGGAAATCGGTAGATAAGGAATGTTACGAATACTGCAAAGAATTTCATTCTTGGAGTGGTCAGATCTGCTTCTGGATCTGCATGGCAAAAAACGACAAATTTACACCAAACAACTAAAGAGGAATCAACTCATGTCAATAGCACCTATTGGAAACTTTCAAATGACGCCCTTCGCAGGGAACCCAGTTCAAAGCCTCGGACGGCTCGCTATAACGGCACTTGCAATAAACGCGCTATCAAATATTCCAACAGCAGAAGCCTTTTCATTTGCAGAAGCTGGTTCGAAGCTGGCCGGTTTCGGAATTGAGGGTCTAAAAATCGCGATCAAATCAAAGGGATCTGCCATCCTTTGCACCCCCCTGATGGCCAGTCCTATAGCTTATAATGGTTGCGTAGCTGCCATATATACTGCATTTGGTCAGGCTGAAGAAGCTCACCAGAACAAGGGGCAGACTCCAGAGCAACCTGTTGAACCTAATCAGGGACAGACTCCACAGCAACCCATTGAACCTAAACCGTGATTTTAACTTAAGGTGATTATTGTGAAAATCAATGACAAGTCAATAGAAAAACCCGCGACAGGATCTGAATGCTTTAGAAGTGAATCCAAGGCGGAAAAACTGTGCTCAACAACCAGGTCTGCTATAGAAGATTTCTTTTCATCTCATCGGTCTTTGCTGCACTTTGCTTCTGAAGCTGATGTTATTGCAGTCGTAGCATTTGGGGCAGAGATCTTTAGTAATCCTTCAGGTCTATCCCGCTCTGATTTAGTCGCCCGTTTTTTAGCATTAACAGCGATTGGGTGCTGTGCCAAAAAGGCGAAGGAACATCAAAGTTTCTTAAAACGAGAAGTCTCTCAATAGAGGTTTCTTAATTCACTTCATAGCCCTGCCAGCATCTTGCACAGGGCTTTGTTCCTCGATCTGGTCTGACTCGATCTCCGGCCATGAACGAGAATTTTTGAGATGACATCGTCCATTCTGCATCGTCCGCTGGACTTTACCAGGTTTGTACAGAATGCTATGTTTTTTCGAACGCTATCGAGATTTTAACAAAAGGGAATTGACTAAGGAGAAAGTTAATATGAAAATATGCGATTCTTACCAACGAAATGAGGGAATTTCTCCCTCCTTAAAAACAGTGCAATCAATCATTAAAGTGAATGAAGCTCTGGGATTTTGTACCGCTGCCTTAAGCATTGGATATTTTTCTGGTCATGTCTCGCCTCATATTTTTCAAACAATTAATGCTGGAATGTTGACCTATAGTTCGATTCTCCTCACCGCAGCCAACCTGTATCTTAATTTTGGAGAATGCTCTTGGATCAGAGAATTGACGTGTCAATCGATCCAAGAATTATCAGAAAATCCTTCCCCGAATAAGATAGAGGAAACAGGAGGTATGATATCTACCGCCTTCAGAACCTCTAAGCTTTGTGTAAATTTTCTGAACTTAATCTCATTAGGAATCGTTGCACCTATCTACCCAAAACTGACCGCATCTTTTTTAGGGCTAGCTGGTATTACTGCTTATTCTTCGGGAATAAGGATAGCACATGAAATTGAAAAACATCTTGATATCTCTTTCAGAGAAGATGATGGCCTCTCTTCTATAGCTGTCCAAAAATAAGAAAATCCGGGCCTCTTAGCGAAAGTAAGGGGCCTATCTTCTTCACCTCTATCCAAGATGTCTCTCATACCCTTATGAAGTGGGATTCTGGGTAAAAGCGAGGACACCATAGCAGAAGGCCGACCTCTAGAGAACAAGCTCATGCTCTCTAGAGCATCAGTGCTGGAGACGAAAAAGATGGCTAGAGAAAAATCAGAAGGCTACAGCCTCCAAAGGTCTATTTCTCTATAAACCATTTACATGCCCAATAGGCAAGCCTACACCCTATAAGGCAAGCTCCAGTTTCTCTACCATCTACTCCTCCAAGACATGACTTAACACATATCTCCTCTTTCTCTTTGCAAGAAAATGCATAAGCCGTCGGCAAAAGAGAAAGCGCATAGAGAGCCAAACCTGTAACAGCTAAACCTCGGGCATTGCTTACCATTTGGTGAGGAGACGCGAGACTGGGAAGGTGTGGGTTGATTGATGCAATAGACATAAAATCCTTCTGTTTTTGGATGGAAGAATTTAACGACCCAACCACAAAGTTCTCAATCTAAAACATTTGCTTGTCTATCACCGCAAAGCAGAAAACTGAAAGAATCCTAAGAGAGATCCGTCTGATCCTCGCCATTTAACGGGCTGGATGTGCCCATCCAGTAAGCCTCTATATCTGTCTTATCGACAACAGCAACTTTCATACCGAGCCACGCCTCTACGTCGTTGATTAGATTAAAATTAATAACACCCTATTTAAAATAAATATTTAACTAGATATAAATAAAATAATCATTTTAATTTAAAAAAACCAAGGCGTGACTTAAAGTATCTGTCGTTTAAAAACACAGGATGAACTATGTCGATCGCACCTATTGGAAATTTACAAATGATGCCCTTCTCTGGGAACGTACTGCAAAATTTTGGGACGCTTGCTTTTACCGCATTTATAGTGAACGCCGTTGCTAACATTCCCCTGACAGCCGCTAGAGATACATCAGGCATTGCTCAAGAGATATGTAAAATTATTTGTACCCCGCTTCCGGGAGACCAAAAAGATGCACCAGAATCGATCTGCCAAGAAATTTGTAAATTGGGAGATACGGTAACCAAGATAAGAGAGATCATCGACGGAAAAGTAGGCCCCTGGATGGATGCTCTTCCAGAAAAAGTCATTCTGCCTGGTATTGATTGCGCCAACGTTTGTAATCCTATTTACGGAGTTGGGAGACTGGTTATCAACGGAGGACAAGCACTGTTTGCAAAGGATCTAACTGCCGGACTGTCCTCCGCAGCTATGGGTGGTTGTACGGCTCTATTAGGAATGGATATTTATGCTCCCACAGGCGCAGGATATGGATCATGTTTGTCATGCTGTGCAGCTCTAAAAATAACAGGTAATGGATAGGAATAGGAAAAGATGAGAGAAATATCAAACTATTTCAGCGGAAGCTGTGTCCAAAGAAGAACCTCCCACTTTCTAGAAGAACACAGAAGTATTCTGAAACTGGCATGTAATATAGATCGTATTTGGATGGCTTTTTTAGGGGCTAGGGATCTATCTAATTTTTATCAAGAAGGCTTCAAGGGTCTCGGATTTGCTAACCTAAACGCCTGTTCATTTGGTGCAGGGTTGACAATAACTATTGCAACCCTTGGAATCTCTAAGGCTGCCAGAAACTTCAAAGCCTCTTTGCTTAATCAGACTTAAGTTCAGAGTGTATCCAATACCATATCAAAGCCCTGCAAAAATCATATGCAGGGCTTTCGCCTTATCCTCTTTTCTGAATATGATCTACAATTGTGAGTGAGATTTTCTGAGAAGTTTTCGTCCATATTTCAACCCAGATAGCATCGTACCTCTCATTTTTGAGAAGCCCCCTACCCTTTTCTGTAAATAATAAGTTTAATTATATACTAAATATTTTACTTTTGTAAATTAAAATAATCATTGTAGTTTTAAAATTTCAAGACATGTCTTAAAGTCCTGGCCGTTTAAAAACACAGGATTAACCATGTCACTTGCTACAATCGGAAATCACCTCCCTCAACTGAACTTGAACGCAGCAAATGCTGTTCCAAAGCTCGGAGCAGTTTTGATTACAACCCTGGCTATCAATGCTCTGTCTAATCTCCCAAAAGCTGATGCTCTTGGCCATTTCTGGAAAGCTGTGGACAAAGGATGCTATGAAGAGTGTAAGGAATTTCACGGCTGGAAAGGTCAGCTCTGCTTTTGGACCTGTGTAGAAAAAACCCATAAATTTTTAACCGGCAAATAAAGAGGATTCAACTCATGTCACTATCACCTATTGGAAATTTTCAAATGACGCCTTTCGGAGGCAACCCAGTTCAAAGTCTTGGAACGCTCATGCTGACCGCATTTGCAGTAAATGCCTTTGCTAACATTCCTATGGCAGCTGCAAGAGATGCTACAAGCCAAAAAGTATGTGAGGTTTTATGTTCTCCACTTCCTGGTGGCAAAGAAGATGTTGCCGAAAAAGTGTGTCAGGAAGTTTGCGTACAAGAAGATGGCACTGTTAAAAAGTCGGCAAAGTGGCTCATTGACAAGGGTGGAAAAGTTGTCGAACCTCTGACAAAACTAATTGACTGTACGACTGTGTGCGACCCTGTGACAGCAATTGGACAAGAAGCTGGACTTTTAGGAACAGCTGGTTATAAAGCACTTACAGGCTCTCCTGTTGAAGCTGGTCTATTAGCCACACAGGCAGCTTTTAAGGCAGCATGTACTACTTCACTTGCACTAGGTGGGCAAGCGTTGTGTTATGCTTGCTGTGGTGCTCTGAAAGTAACGGGGATGATCTGATGAATATAGGAACTAATCCACAAGCTACAATGTCCCATGGGAATCATCTCGTTGTGAATTCTGCTGTTGACATTCATCATTCAGATATTCATTGCCTCAATGAGAAAAGAAGAGAAATTCAACTTATTTGGGATACAGCAAGTCCTTGGGAGACTTTTAAAGAAAATATCTCAATTTCTGTTGAAAGGGCTCGCCACCTAAAGCTTGGTGAGGTAGTCGTTGGAACTATTGTTTTTTCCTCAGTTATTTGGGGAGCTACAGCTATTAACAATATAGTTGACAGCAACCTTCCTCCCTATTGGAACACAGCCACTAAAATGGCTTTAGGTTGTGCTGTTGGAGTTATAAACTCTAGCATCAACTCCCCAAAAGATAGGAAGTTCTCTTAATTCCCTTTGCAGCCCTGTCAGTACACTGTGCAGGGCTTTCATTGTCGCTAGCATCTTACTCTAGCCGCTCGCCCAAGTTCTAATGAATTCAAGCTTGCCACTAACAGTCTAGACTCAACTTAAACAAGGATAAATTAATGAAAAACTGGATGTTACCTTCCCCATCGTACACAACAACTGTAGTCGTAAATGTATTAGAAAAATATGGACTCACACCAGAAACTCTAGCACTTCCGTCTGTAATTGAAGCAACAAAGAAATTAGGAAAAATTTTAGCTGACAAAGGTCTTCCCATAGCAGGCGAGTATATAGCAGGCTCTTTACTTGCTAGGAAATGTGTTGCTTTAACGTCTCGTTATAAAGAAATTTGTTCGGGTGACTGGAACGGCATTTTGAAAAAGACTGATTGTATGATCTTGCAGACAACTAAAACAGCTGCATGTGGAGGAGAAACTCTAGTGACCGCAAAGCTTGCACATGACTGTATTGAAGGGTTCCTACCTTCTTGGGATTCCTCGAAAAAAAGGTTAGGTTTCGGATGACTGCAATACACCAATCAAATGAAGTAAATGCTCAAAAACCTCCTCCCTACTCCGAAATGATTTCAGCCACTTCGGAGCACATTACCAAAGTATTTGTCTCTGTCATGTTATGTAAATACATGATGCCCGTGCTCTGCTCTCGTTTTGAATCCAGACAATGCGCTCCAGGAAACGGTTACTTTGAAAAATTGGATTGTTTTTTCCTCGATGTTCAAAAACAAACAACATGTTCCATAGCTGAGACAGCAAACAAAATCGGTGTGATCGAAAGTACACTGCTAATCTCACTTACTGGGATTGCGGCAGTTGCCTTGATTTTGGGCGCAAAGGAAATGGCTTCACGATTATCCCCTTTGTTGAGTAGGGATAGCACAGAAATTGAAAACCGTCTTAATGTATCTCACAGTGAAGACAATGGACTCTCCTCTACGGATGTTCAGAAGTAAGAAAGTCTAGCCCCTAAGCGAAAGCAAGGGGCCTTTTCTTGAGACTGAACCCTTATCAAGCTCTTCTGAACATGAAGCTTCATGGCACACTGGGGCGTAAGATCGCCAAGTGTTGTGCCAATTACAGCGACACTTCAAAATTTCCTAAACATTTAATCTTCTTGTTGTTATCTTTTCTGGTATGTCGTTATATGCTTTATCTCTCATGTCTGTTAATCCATTGGTCACTAGTTCGAATCTAGTACCCGGAGTTTCTCTTAAGACTAGACCTGCACTTCCCTCACATTAGCTCTATCTTCCAAAATCAGGGGTCTCCTTCCGATTATTCAAATTACAGCTCAATACCAGATCTTGCGCAAATAACTCAGTTATATAATTTTTTTTACTGACATAAAGTTGTCTTGCGTTGAGAATCTCTTTCTCAAAATTCGGTCAGAGGTTCCTCTTAATGATTTTCCTGTTCCGCTTGATGTTGCTTCTCGCTCTTCCTACGATCGCATGTCCGGTTCAGCCCGAACCGCTGCCTTCAATTTCAATACCAATTGACCCATCTCCACCGCAAGCAGACCACTTGCCAATAACTTACGACAATATCTTGGATTGGGTCGAAGCAGTCGAAGATGATGAGTTAGAAGACAGTTGGACATCTGAACAAATCGAAAAAGCCGCATACTTCTTGTCTCTTTTAGCTTGGAAAGGCTCTACTCCACAAAATCCCCTCTGCTTCCAGGAATTGGAACAGGATATTCATACACTCCTTTGTGATAGCCGCAACTTTAAGTTCTCTCCTCATCAATACTCAGAGGGCTATTCCATTCATTCTGCTGTTTTTATGGGCACAGCCCATCCCATTCTTTGCAAAAGCTGGATGAAGAAGCAGTGTCATGGCTTAAAGAAATTCGTAAAGAAGCACAAAACTGCGATCATCATTGGAGCTGCAGTTGTCGTGGCTGTTGTGACAGTTGTCGCTGTGGTTGCTATAACAAGCACTACTGCTGCGACATCTGCTGTTGCCGCAATAGGGGCAGCAGCTTCAGAGGCATCTACAAATGAATACGAAGAAAAACCATCTTCAGATTCTCCTCAATTGCAAGAAGATAGATCCTCCAAGCAGAATTTGTCTGTAGATCTAGAAGTTATTGAACAAGATTTACCAATCCTCGAGACTTCTACTTTTACTCAAATTATTGAAGAAAAAACAGATCCCCTCAAAGAGGCTTTGCTAAAAGAAGCTGCTTTTGACGCAATTTCTTCATCAGATCCATCGAATTGCTGGGCTTTGACAGAAAAAGCTAGAGAACTTGGTTCCTGTGCAGCACACGAAATCTTAGATGGTTTGGCTATATTTGGATCGCCTGCGCCGGAATTGCTAAGTGAAATAGGTGAAATTGGATCGAGGTTATTTCCTCAAATCGATCCATTACAGGATATAAGCGGTCAGCCTTTAGACCCGAATGGAACATACAACGATCTTGTTCAAGCGCTTCATCAAAAGATCGATGATGTTTTTGATACAAATCAAGCAGCGATCTATATCGCTGATCGATCAGGGGAATCCAACATGACCTTGGGGATGCTTCCTCCGCCGAGCGCCATTGGTGGTTTCAAACATTTGAAACGAGCGGGTAAAGTATTTGATAGGACAGAATACACCAAAGCTGGAAGGGGTTTAACAAAGCATGGCAACAGACCTGATAGCGCTTTCCCTAAAGCGGTTGGCTCTCCTGAACAGATAAATACCCAAGCGCAAAGGATTTTAGAAGAAATTTTAGATCATCCTAAAGCCGCTTCGTATCCTAACCGACATGGGGG
>JAJFMM010000048.1 GCA_021772165.1 Chlamydiota bacterium
CGTAAACTTTTTGAGATTTTTAAAAAAACTCCAAGGAGTCATCGATGACGACAACAGCTATTTCGCAAGAAACACTAAAGAACACGCAAGCGATTCAGGAAACATCCAATCGTTTTAACAAGATCAGTCTCCCACAAAATTTTGGCGATAGCCTAAAAGCTAGCGATTCAAAACTAGCTACAGCTTTGAAAGTAACTAAGATCGTACCAGCGATTCTTTGGACACTCAACAAACTGATGGGTGCAGTAGAGAAAGCTTTTAACGTAGCGATCGTTGCTCCAGCGAATGCAATACACCGCGCAATCTTCGGTAGCCGTACAGTAGAAGCAATGCCAGTTAAAAAAGCTGAAGATGACGCAAGCGAAACAGCTCCAGTAGCAGCCGCCTCTGTTGTTGAAGAGCTCGTCATCACAGCAGAGCACACTAGACAAGAAGTCGCAGGAAATAAAGATGGCGCAGCTGTTGCAGCTCCTTTATCTGGCAATTGGGCCGTAGCAGCGGGCGCAGCAGCAGCTGTCGCAGTTGTATCGCTTGGAGTTTACTCAATGGGCACTCCAGAAATCGTAACAAATACATACAATAGCCTTAGCACTACTGTTAGCTCTACTTATAACGCTATGTTTGCTCAAGCGCCAACAGCACCAGTTACCCCACCGGTTAACAAGACTGTCTAAAGCTCCTCTGCTTTAAAAGACTGTTCTCATAACCCCTTTGGCAATCCAAAGGGGTTTTTTGCTATCATGGATGAATCATGCTGATCTTAGGAATTGAAAGTACTTGCGACGAGACTGCTGCCGCAGTTGTGCGAAACGGCTCTGAAATTTTAGGGCAAGAGACAGCTTCCTCTGCGGAAATTCATCAACGCTATGGCGGTGTTTTTCCTGAGATGGCCTGCCGTCGCCACATCGATGCCATCCTACCCGTTATCTCCAGCGCTCTAGAAAAAGCCAACGTCACACACCAGGACATAAGTGCCATTGCCGTTGCCAGAGGACCTGGACTCATCGGCGCACTCCTGATTGGCCTACAAGCGGCCAAAGGACTTTCGATCGCCTGGAACAAACCTCTGATTGGCGTCAACCACGTCGAAGCCCACCTCCATGCAGCCATGATGCAAGAGACGCCACCCTTGCCGGCACTCGGCTTTGTTCTCTCCGGCGGACACACCCTGATGCTAGAGATCTCAGAGATTGGCAACTATCGACTACTCGGCACAACCGTTGACGATGCCATTGGAGAAGCCTTTGACAAATCAGCGACCTTGCTAGGACTCTCCTATCCGGGAGGCCCCATGCTTGAGCAACTAGCTCTGCAGGGAGATCCCACCAAAATTTCTTTCAGCCCCTCTAGAGTCAAAAAGAACCCGCTCGCTTTTTCCTTTAGCGGACTGAAAACAGCCGTACTTTACGCAGTGAAAAAGAGCACACCGGAAGACTACCCCGACATCGCAGCCTCCTTTCAAGAAACTGCCTTCATCGATCTGATCCGAAAAGCGCGCCTCGCGCTGCAGAGCACTCCTTGCAAAGCGCTT
Source organism: Chlamydiota bacterium (assembly GCA_021772165.1). GTDB lineage: Bacteria > Chlamydiota > Chlamydiia > Chlamydiales > SM23-39 > JAKBAE01. The sequence goes on from JAJFMM010000048.1 coordinate 1,532, forward strand.
GTATTTGGAGGCGGCGTCTGCAACAACGAGCGTCTACGCGCACTCTTTCAAAAGCACTTCCCCGAGCTTCCGCACTATTGGCCCTCTGCCGGACTCTCTTCTGACAATGCGGCGATGATCGCAGGCCTCGGTTACCACAAATTCCTCGCTACGGATGGCCAAGGCGATCCGCTAGACCTAGAAGCCCTACCCCGCACTCCCTTTTGGAATTCCTAGGGCCGAGGGTGAAAATTCTTAAAGGCACTTTTCAACCGACTCCCCGCGATATGGGTGTAGCGATCTGTCGTGGAAATATCTTCATGACCGAGCAGCTCTTGAATGAGACGCAAGTCCGCCCCATTTTCTAAAAGATGTGTAGCAAATGAGTGACGAAGCGTGTGAGGAGATACCGTCTTGCGGATACCGGCCTCTTTCGCATAGACCTTAATGCGCACCCAGATCCAGATCCTACTAATCGGCTTTCCTCTGCGGGAGATAAAAAGTGGCTCTCCGCTCTCCGCCTTTCCTCTAAAATGCATCAGATAGTGATCGACCGCTTCGAGTGCGACCTTTCCAACAGGGATGAGACGCTCTTTTCGCCCCTTGCCCCTCACCTTGACAAACGCATCGGAGAGATCGGAGATCTTCAAAGAGCAGAGCTCCGAGACGCGCATCCCTGTGGCATAGAGCAGCTCCAAGATCGCTTTGTCCCTGGCACCTGCTGCATCGGCGTTTTTGGGCTGTAGAAGCAGTTTTTCGACCTCTTGAGCGCTCAACACCTCAGGAATGAGCTGCCAGATTTTTGGCGTCTCGAACGTGCAGGTGATGTCGATGGAGATTAGATTCTCTTTTTTCAGAAAGCGGAAGAGCACCTTGATAGCGATGAGCATCCTAGTCATGCTCGAGCTCGCATAGCGCTTCTCTTGGAGACGTTGTAGAAAGGCATAGATCGATTCTGTATCCGCATCCTGAAAAGAGAGCACGGCGCTCTCCTTCAGAAAGGATGCGAATAAATTCACATCTCGCTTATAGGCTTCGAGAGTATTGGGAGAGAGCCCCTTTTCTGAGCGTAGGTAATCGAGAAAATCTAAAAGCGCAGTCTGAATATCCATCAGACTCGATTATAAACCACATACCCAAAAATCTGAAGAATCGAGTTTTGACTGCGTCAGCTTTTCCTCAAAATTTTGTCTTCACTCATGCCTTGCCTACCGGCAATGGTCATTCGCTCCAGACACAAATTTTGAGGAGCTTCCTAGTCAAATTCCCGATTTTCAGGTTTTTTAGGTATGATAAACCGGCTGCTGGCAATTCCAGACTCCATCTACCTGCTCCAGGCGATAGAGCGCACTATAAGAACAGAGCGTATCAGTATCCTCTGAATCTTCGTTATTGATCATATCGATCTTCCTGCGAATCTCCACTTCAAAAGAGCCATCTTGGTTCTTTCTAAAGGTCACCAGCTCTCCATTTTTGAAGTTCGGAGTATAGCGCTCCATATCAAAATCCAAAGACATTACAAATTGAATCGCATAGTTTCTCGAAGTCTGGGTCTGAAAAGCGGCCAAATAGCTGAAAAGTTCTTCATCGTCTCCTGCCATCTTTTTCAAATCCAAAAGAATCGCTTCACCCTCACTGTTTCCGGTTTGGGCTGACTCATAACTATGAAGCTCTTCCCCATTGTCGATGATGATTTTTGGATGACGCTGATAATCCAATGCAAGCTGCCTGAAGAGCTGCATCTTTGTGCCACCTAGCTCGATCTCCTCGACATCCTGGATTTCATCATCCAGCATCTCTTGGATCGGCTTTTCATAGACAAACTGATTGGCTTTCTGCACGGCCAACACATTACGATAGATCGCCTGCAAATCAGAGAGCTGCTCGGTTTTCGGCGTTAAAGCACCGCCATCTTTGTACTTTTCTAGGAATTCAGAAAAAGGTGCGGCGATCTGTTCGCTCAGTTTCAATAGCTCAGGCATCTCTGTTTTCAGATACTCATTCAGCTCCTTTTGCGTTTCAAATTGAACTGCAGGATTCGCTAGGAGCTGATCGATGCTTGGCAGTAAGCTGGTGTCGAGCCCATCGAGGAGCTTCAGATGCAGAGACCAGCAGCCTTCTGCGATATAATCTGTGATACCGGACTTGTCGACAAAGAGCCACAAGGCTCCGAGCAGAGCAAAAAGAATCAACGGAGCGCCCCCGCTCATCGTCATGCCCACAAAAGTCGCAGCCACCCCGATCAGAGAAGCTAGAATCAAAATAGTCGTTTTGATGATCTCTTTGTAGTTCGCATGCAAAACGGTTTGGAGAAGGTCTTTTGCGTCCTCTACCGTCTTGACATCCGCGCTACCCTCATCAAAAGCCTTTTTGATCACACCGACTTTAGGCAAGATAGCCTGGAGCGTTTCCTTATCCGTTCTTCTCTCAAAACGAGCCCACTTGCAGTCTAGCCTACGCACTCTCTCAGCGTTTTGCTGCTCAGGATCTTTAATAAGTTGTAGTTCTTTTTCATCTGTTTCGTTGAGATACAGCTGGTCGTGTAAGAAGTCGATACCACCTTTAGCGCCACCTAGCTCCACACTCTCATTCAAATCAGAGCGAAAAGTAGTGGCGTTATGCATCTGATAAGAGGAATAACCCAAAAAGAAAACGTTCATCGCGATAGAGAACGGATTGACGACATACATTCCGGCAGCACCCGCCGCACCTGCAGCGCCTTGCAAACTAGCCGCCTTGTTGACCACCATACCCGCAGAAAGAGCTGCGAGAGAGACACCCGTCGCACCGAAGAGACCAGCCATCGCCATGCCCTCCGTGTCACCGATCTTGCTACTTCCATGCGCATCTATTGCAGCATTGACCAGCATGATTGTTCCACTCAGAGTACTCAGCGCACCTCCGGTAATACCCATCGCCATGATAGAAATAGCTGCGGGAGTTACAACAGAGCTGCTGTTTCGGCAGATCGACAGAAGATCGGAGACAACAGCAGTCAGCTCAGCAATCTTTGCTAGATTGCTTCCGTTTTGCAGGTCATCACGCATCTTTTCTAATTTTTCCTTAACCACCCGATCGACCATCTCTTGATCCGATTCGATAGGAGAAGCATCATCACAAGCAATCAGGGATTGAAAAATGTCGTGAGCCTCATTTCCTTCAAGGTCGACTTTCTCATCACCGAGAAGCAGGAAAATGCGCTCACCATCTTTCTTCAAACCGATCTGGAGATCTCCATGACTGTTTTGAAAATATCTACGAATAGAGTCAAAACCCAGCAATCCCTCTAAGAGTCGAGCAACTTTTTCTTTTAATTCAGGAGAGGTCTTCGCATAAGGAACAATCCTCTTGCTGCCATTCTCAAGAATAAAGTTGTCGATACGCCCGATGAAAACGGGTTCTTTAATCAATGTTTCTGGGATGGATATTTCAGCCATAGTAATATTCTCTTGTTAATGAACAATTATTATACCACAAAATGGAATTAACTAATATTAAGACATCGTAGAAAGTTAAAAGAAAATCACTTGGCTCCAGAAGAGAGCCAAGACCTTTCTTAGTGGGATACAGAAGGCAACCAAATAGCTGCTATCTTATCAATAAAGGTTATCTGAAGGAGATGTTTTGCAAGTTCTACACGAGCATCAGCTCCCGCTTCGCTTCCGATCTGCTTATCTAAGTATTCTTTAAAAAACTCAGGCGCGACTGCATAGAATTGCTCATACAATCTATCCAACTCTGGGGTTTCCTCACCAGCTCTTCTTTTCTTCTCAAACGCCTCTTGAATCGGGAGATCTCTTGGAGATCTTTTACCCGCTTGAAGCTTTTCTAATGAGAGCTTTTTCCAGCAGGAGTCTGTCTCTTTCTCGGTGAACGCCTGTATAGCGCCCCTCAATAGTTTCTCTCTTTTTTCATTTGTCTCAGGATTCCCTAGAGAGAGTATTGGAGATCTAGAAATCTGGCTGACCGGCTTCGCTGGAGCAGCAGGAACGACAACAGGAGTGCGCTCGGCAGAACTAGGCTTAGTACCCACATCTACTCTGGCATGTTGCGGAACTGGGGTAGGCTCAGATACTCCATTTGCTGGAGAACTCTTTGGCTTCGTCGCAAGCACGTAGCTATTTGTGAAAATTCGTCCCAAGTTAATCAACTCTTCATTGACACTGCTCGAGTCGCGATCTGCATAAAGCTTCTGGACGATTTCAGGACTTAGAGCTAAATCACTGGTCTGGATTGAATCTTTGATAGACTCCAAATCATTTAATGATTCTAAAACGGAAGAGCCGGCTTTAGTTACAAGAGCCGCTGTTTTCGAATTTCCCTCTCCCAGCTCAACAGAAAAACCTATCTGCTCCAGATTCTTTACCGGTCGATTATCTCTCTGTAGTTGAGATTGGAAAGATTCCAAACAGCCTCTGACTATGGTTTGAATTTCTGCTGCAGTAGCATCACCTAGGGGAGGCGTAGCAGTCACTGACTTTCCATCTACACTCAAGCCGATGGAAATATCAAAATCCTCGCCATCCTCGCCTTTCACAGCTCTCAGAATAGTGAGACGGTTATCTTCTATATGCCAATTAATTGTCATGATTTTATCCGTTTTAGTTCATATATTATAACATTATTTCTAAATTAAGCGCTATAATAAAAATAATTTAAACAAGCTCATTAATTACTCCTTTTTAGAAACTTATGACTTGCCGGTATTTTGAATAATGGGATATGGTGACGAGCATGCAGACAGAAGACGTAATTCCAAAACATAGCGTCCCCTTTCGCTCGGTTCTGATTTTCGGACCTCCGGGCTCAGGGAAGGGCACCCTAGGGAAATTCCTGAGTAGTGCGGGTAACCACTTCCACCTCTCCTCTGGAGATATCTTCCGGGGCCTAGCCCCCGAGTCTCCCGCAGGGCAGCTCTATCACAACTACGCCGGCAAAGGCCTCCTCCTCCCCGATGAGGTGACCATCCAGATCTGGGAGAACTATGTCCATGGACTCATCTCCACCAACCGCTATTTTCCTCAGCAGCAGCTTCTGCTTCTAGACGGGATACCTCGCACTCTGCGTCAAGTTGAGCTGTTAAAAAACCATATCCAGGTTGAAAAGATTATTATTCTACAGGTTTCTAATCCTGAAGATTTGATCAAAAGAATCCAGCGTCGCGCTCTGATTGAGAAGAGAACTGATGACATGGACACAAAGGTCCTGCATACCCGTATGGAAGTCTATGAGAAAGACACAAGCAAGGTTCTAAAACACTATCCGGACGCCATCCATACGCGCTTCGATGCCTCACAAAAGCCGCTTAAAGTACTTCGTGATGTCCTTGTAGAATTGTCCGATCTCTTATCACAATAAAAAAGGCCCTCCCGAAGGAGAGCCTTTGCATCAACAACTTCAATGTCTTGAATACTTACGGTTGAATATATCCTGTCGCCCAAGGGCCAGGCACCTGAGTTGTATCGATAGTCGAGTTACCACTAAAAATCGTATCCGGAGGAATAGCATCTGTAGTCAGCATACCGCCATTGAATAGTTGATCAAAGACCAGACTCCCTGCCGCTACCGCTGTAGCTCCCACAAGAGCGCTTTTTCCGGTAAGAAGATTAGCCACTCTTCCCGCTGATTGAGACCATGTTTCTACTGGCTTAGCTGCTGCTTGAACTGCATCATCTTCCGATTCAGAGTCTTCTATAACCACCCCTTCAGGTGAATACGATTGCAAGTTGCCTTCTAAAAGACTTAACCTTGCCTCAGCCGCGTGAAGGCTAGCTTCCTCTTGATCGAAATAACCATTCGGATCTTCGAGAGTTGTCACCGATCCCGAATTATTCCTTACTAGATTCAATTGAGATCCTTCCGCTTGAGCCAATTGCACAAGAAAAGTCATCTGTTCATCTCTAAGCTCTATTTTATCTTTTACTTCAGCTTTTAGAGCCTCTATTTCAGCTTCAAGCCTAGGAACATCTCCGTTGAGATCTACTCCGGAACTGAGTGCCGCCTTAAATTCCTGTACTCTTTGATCGATCACTTCAGCGGATAGATTCCCTTTGTTAAGCAGCGCTTTTGGAATTTCCACTTGCTTTGCAGCGTCCAAGCTAGTACTAAGCGCATCAAGCTCATCTTCTTTGTTTTGAAGAGTAGCATTCAGATCGCTTAATTCGGTTCCAAGACGATGAACATCATTCCTCGTAGAAAGAACCGCATACCCCTCATCTATCTTTACTTTTAGAACAGCGAGCTTCTCTTCGGTAACTTCTCGGAAAATCTCTTCTACATTCACAGATTCAGGAGAAAAACCGAGAACACGCATTGCATCTAGGCCCACTGTTACGTCGATAAGCATATGATCTGTTATCTCTCCATCTCTCGCAATCTGTCTTACCAGAGCTTGCACAAGTGGTACATCCTTCTCAGAAGAGAGGATAGAAGCCTCAGTTACTGGAATTCCCAGTTCCTTAAACTCTTCTACGGTTACTTGAGCCGTCTTTGGCGCGGATAGAGGATCGGCCGCAAAACTCTGAAGAAACTCTCGACGAATGGCTGTCGTAACATTCTTGCTCAGTACTTCTGATTTCTCAAATGTCTGTTTAAGGCCGAGGATCTCCTGTCCACCTTCTAGTGTCGTTCCATCGTGCAGAGCCTTTATGAGTTCCCCATCTTCTAAACCCTCACCGAGACTAGCATAAATTGTTTGCAGCAACTCAATTGAATCCTCAGTTGATTGATAAGGCGTCAATAGTTCCAACTGAGCCGTTAGCTCCCCGACAGATTGATTCCAAGCGTCGTATTGACCTTGCTTCATTTGTTGTACTGAAGACATTAGCTCCTCAGCAGATTGAGGCATAAAGTTGATTGAAACTGGTACCGGTTTCGTTACAGAAAGCTCATGCAGAGCTTGAGCCTTGCCTACGACATCCTTAATAAGATTCCCAACACGCTTCTTGATTCCATTAGAGAGAGTCATCCAGTTGACTCCAGCTTTCTCAGCCTTCTTCCTTCTTCTAGCAAGCTCTTCTGGGGCTTCTTTCAAATCTATTGTTACATCGGGAGCGGATGATGGGGGCTTAAATTCCTCAACTTTTTTCTCTTCCCAGTATGACGTTCCATCATTCTTTCCAGCTAAATAGGCAAGGCCTCGTCCAATATCCACAAATGCAGCGCCTAGGTTTATGAATAGATTGACTAGTTTACCTGCTAAAAAAGCCCACTCGTTAGATTTCCAATCTACCCCTACATTGCCTGTATATGGGGTAAACGACCTTTCTGTTTGAGTTGCAGGCGATTTAGACTCAGTAACTAAAGTCTGATCTTTATCCGGTGACAAGTTGCCTAGCTCTATACTCATAATAACACCTCTTTAATATCGGTTTTTATTTATGTAATCTTTTTGTTTATCGTAATATTATATCACTTTTATAATTTACACACCAACTAATTAGTTACTTAGGGGGATGGCTGCTATATATTTAAATTTAAAATATAACCAATCTTTACTTGATCAGTAGATTAAATCTAGGATCGCTGGTATAATAACCAACATATAATTATAGAGTTAAGTAATAAAAATGGAGTTATCCATGAGTAGTAATAGTATAGCGATATTAGAAACCCGTATCGATTTTCTCGAGACGGAGTTGACGTACCTGAACGACCTGTTGACCCGGGTCGGTTTCCCCCAGGGAATTACCACATTAAAAGAGACGGCTCTGGAAGTCTTGAGAGATCCCCGTCCCTGTGAACATCCCTACGACGTGTAGGGCCAACCACCCCAAACCGCTCCAGTAGGGAGCGGTCCTGGGGAATCCCTAGACAACCTCTTGCACTTTTCCACCTTCTTCAGCTAAACTACAGCCTTCAATGGACTCCAATTACTATGGCCAAATTAATTTTTGAAGATACTGACGAAGAGATTGATCTCCCTGACGGATCTCCTATCTCAGAACCTTGCGAACAAGCAGGGGTACCTTTCGCCTGTACAGAAGGCGTCTGCGGGACCTGTGTAATTGAGGTCACAGAAGGCATGGAGAATCTCTCTGAGTTCAATGAAGCCGAAGCTGACTTTTTGGGAGACCTTGACTACGAAAGACTAGCCTGTCAATGCAAAATCAAACATGGTACCGTTAAAATCAAGTTCTAAGGAGACCCTCTTGAGCACAGAAAAGATCATTGAAAAAACCATGACGATCGAAGAGATCTTCACCCTTCACCCCTCAAGAAGCCAAAGGCTTGCTCAGATTATGGGTGAGTTCGGGCTGCAATGCGCAGGTTGCACAGCTGCTACCTACGAAACCCTAGAAGCTGGCATGCTCGCTCACGGTAAAACAGAAGAAGAGCTCCATGAGCTTCTAAAAGGTCTGAACAAGGCCCTTTCAGAGGAAATGGACCTCACCTCCATCTCTATTACACCTAAAGCTGCTGAAAAATTCCTAACGATTCTTAAAGAAGAAAAGAAGGAAGGAT
>JAJFMM010000049.1 GCA_021772165.1 Chlamydiota bacterium
AAGTGGCGATGCCGGAGCTGGAGCAAATCCTTTTTTAGCGCTGGGATCCAATCCAATGGTTATAGTCCAGTCATGCTTAGACATGCAATCCACGAATAACCTCATGCGCACATCCAATGAATTAAAAGAAATTGTCAGACATAACTATAAGCTGGGGAATTCAATTTGGATTGGAAAGCAAGATACGATTACATTAGATGAATTAAGGCAGCGTCATGGCGAATCTAGATCTAATGAAAAAATAAAGCTCGATTTATCAAGCAGCAACATTAATGACACTGAGATGCGATCGATTGTAGCTAGATTTCCCAACATAATCGAAGTAAATGCTAATCGCTGCCATGGACTAACAAGCGCAGGCCTCTCCCATCTGCTGCGAGCACTTCCACAACTCACCAGCCTCAATCTGTCAGGCACTAGCATCTCGGACGCGAGCCTCGCCCATCTGCAAGGACTCTCTCAACTCACAAGCCTCAATCTGGCGGGTACCTCTATTACGGACGAAGGCCTTGCTCATCTGCAAGGACTCCATCAACTCACAAACCTCAACCTAGAGGCCCTGGCTATTACGGACGAAGGCCTTGCTCACCTGCAAGGACTCCATCAACTCACAAACCTCAATCTGTGGAACATTCGTACTACGGACGAAGGGCTCGCCCATCTGCAAGGGCTCCATCAACTCACAAGTCTCAATCTATGGAACGCTCACATCTCGAACGAGGGACTAACTCATCTGCATAGTCTCCAGCAACTCACAAGCCTCAAACTAGGGGGCTGTAATTCGATCACAGACGCGGGTTTTGGCCGTCTGCTACGAGCACTCCCACAACTCAGCCGCCTAGATCTAATAGGGATGGAAAAGATCAAAACCAGGGGCTTCTCCCATCTGCAAGAGCTTCAGCAACTCACAAGCCTCAATCTAGCGGGCACTAGTATCTCGAACGCAGGCCTTGCCCATCTGCATAGTCTCCAGCAACTCACAAGCCTCAATCTGAACTACAGTAAGATTACGGCAGCCGGCCTCGGACCTCTGCTGCAAGCACTCCCACAACTCACAAGCCTCGAGCTGAATCAATGCGATCGGATCACGGACGAGGCATTCGCCCATCTGCATAATCTCCCACAACTCACAAACCTCAATCTGCGTTTCGCTAGAGTCGACGACTGTAGCTTCTTCGCCCATCTGCAAGAACTCCGTAGTCTCAATTTGGAGTTGTCTGCGATTACGGATGAGGGCCTCGCCCATTTGCAAGGGCTCCAGCAACTTACAGACCTCAACCTGGCTTTTGCTAAGATCTCGGACGAAGGCCTCGTCCACTTATATGGGCTCCAGCAACTCAGAAGCCTCGACTTGAGCTACGTTAAGATCACAAACGCAGCTCTCATCCATCTACAAGAACATTTGAAAAATTGCTCAATAACCCCCAGAATAATTCACTAATCAAAGTTAAATTTACCCAACAGGAATATAATGTTTAATGAAAAAACAGCGCTGAGTGAAATGAGCTACCAAAATCAACATTTGGAGCCATTGCCTCAATCCAATTCCAGCAACTTAGCGGAACTTTCCGGTGAAGCGGATAAAGTGAATAACTATGTAATCGGGTTGGGGGAATTTCCGGCCATAAACTCAAGTGGCGATGCCGGAGCTGGAGCAAATCCTTTTTTAGCGCTGGGATCCAATCCAATGGTTATAGTCCAGTCATGCTTAGACATGCAATCCACGAATAACCTCATGCGCACATCCAATGCATTAAAAGAACTTGTTAGACATAACTATAAGCTGGGGAATTCAATTTGGATTGGAAAGCAAGATACGATAACATTAGATGAATTAAGGCAGCGTCATGGCGAATCTAGATCTAACGGAAAAATAAAGCTCGACTTATCAAACAGCAACATCAGTGACGCTGAGCTGCAATCGATTGTAGTTAGGTTTCCTAATACAATCGAAATAAATAGTGATCACTGCCATGCGCTAACAGATGCGGGCCTCGCTCATCTACAAGGGCGCTCTCAACTCACAAGCCTCAATCTGGGGTACACTGATATTACAAATGCAGGCCTCATTCATCTGCAAGGGCTCTCTCATCTCACAAATCTAAATCTGAGCAATACTGAGATCGGACACGAGGGTCTTGCCCATCTACGAGGATTCCATCAACTCACAAACCTAAATCTGGAGAGAACTGAGATCTCAGACGAGGGTCTTGTCCATCTGCAAGAGCTCTCTCAACTCATAAGTCTCAACCTCGGAAGCACTGTAATCACAGACGAGGGTCTTCTCTTTCTACGAGAACTCCATCAACTCACAAGCCTAAACCTAGAAGGCACTGAGATCTCAGACGAGGGTCTTGCCCATCTGCAAGCGCGGCTGATCAATTGCACAATAACCGGTCTCGATGAGTAGCATTCTGTTAGCGACGATTGATCAATTCTACGATCTCGTTATGTCCCGCTTCAGCAGCCACGATCTTCAAAGTGATTAGATAGATCTCCGAAATTTCAGTAGACTCAAGAAGAGTCCGCATGAGCTCAAGATCTCCGTTTTTAGCGGCTAGCTCCATCGCCAAGTCAGAATCCATGCTGGGAACTTTGCCATTTTCAAGCAGAACTGTCGCAAGCTCAGAATCTCCTCTTTCAGCAGCAACCCTCACCGCATCACCGCGAGCATTCTCAGTCAGGCGGACCTGCCGACTTTCCATGAAATCTAAAGCCCTTTTGACGACGCTGCCGGCGGTCTCATTTTCACTTAGCTTTTTGATCTCTATCCAGGACGCGTCGCTGATCTTTGAGCTGATACTGTTAGCTAGTGTATTCAGAACTGCTTGCCTCTCATCATGTAGAGAACTAAGAAAATCTTTACTGCTCAACGAGGAAACTAAATGATGCTCTCTTGGAATGTGGCACTCGATCGCTCTATAGAGCTCTAAACTTAAACAATTAATTGAAGTTGTCATGATTTTCCCTAAAAAAAGAGAGAGGTTATCAATTTTCAGAGTAAACAGACAAGAAAATAAATCATCAATTAACCAGGAATGTAAACTGGTTCATACAGAGCCTGAATAATCTTGCAGTACTTCATTTGAATAGTGAGCCAGTCCTTAAGATTTTGTGGACTCTCTAGAGAAGCATCAATAGCCGCCATTTTAGATCCCCAACCAGCCTCTACCAGTGCGCGATTTCTAACTGCTTTTGAAAGTTCAGAAAACGCGAGTATAGCTTTCACGTTTTCAAGGTTTCCTCTCCGAGCGGATTGCTGGATCGCCCACTCTAGAGTGTCATCTGTGATTTCGCCCTGCTTCAGCAGATTCTGCACGAGCTCTGTCTCATCTGTTAAAGAGCTGATTCTGAGCGCCAAGTTCCTCGATTTAACCGGCACTTCTTCAGATGAAAGCAAGTTTTGTACAGCATCAAAATCTCTATTATAAAGAGCATCGTATATCTGCTCTGCGATCTTATCAGAGGTTTCTTGAGCATCTCCCGAGAGAGTAGAAATATTAGACAACTCTTCGCTAGCTTCAGCCGGAGCAGAGAGAATCAGCGCGGTGGAGTTCATAATCCTAAAATATCCTTTAAAAAAAAGGAGAGAGGCTAACAATTTCTCAAATATTCGGACAGTTAAACTTCACCCATAGATTTTTCATTTCAACGCGTCAAAAGCTTTTGAATAGTCGGGCTCTTGAGCGATCTCAGGGACTAGATCTCTGTAGATCACTTGATCCTTCTCATCGAGGACGAGGATGGAGCGAGCCAGAATACCTGCGAGAGGGCCATCTTCAATGAGCAGGCCATAGTCCTTTCCAAACTGCTGATTGCGCATCATCGATAGGGTAGAGACATTTTTGACATTCTCCTGATTGCAAAAGCGCGCTTGTGCAAAGGGCAGATCGGCAGATACGACGAGGATCGCAATCTCCGGCTGTTTTTTTGCAAAATCATTGAGATGCTTTGTCATGGTGCTGCAGACGCCGGTATCGAGGCTCGGAACGGTCGCGATCAATTTGCGTTTGCCCTTGAAATCGGAGAGCGTTTTGTTTTGAAGCTCTTGGGTAACAAGCAGAAAATCAGGCGCCTGCGAATGCAGAGCAGGGAGATCTCCTGCTGTTTGGATCGGGTTACCTTTCAATGTAATTTGTGCCATAAATCCTCGGTTAGATAAGTGTGAGACTACCACGTTTTTTCGCATAGCCGCAATAGCCCGTTTTCAATGAACGCGAAAACTTGAAGGAGAAGTCGGGCGGCACGCGTCTTTGAAAGACCATCTTCCAAAGCGGTTTGGAAAAGCGCGGCTCGAATCCGAGCAGCGTCTGGAAGGTCATTCGATGGCTTTCGCACATCTCTTCGAGCTCTTTGGGCTTGATGAAGAGGTGGTAGACGTGCATGTTTTTCGGCGCGTTGGGCACGCACCAGTCCACTCCTTTAATGACGAGGAGGTAGCTCAAGGGATTGCGGTTGAAGGTGTGGAAGAAAAAGAGCCCTTTTGGCTTGAGAACGCGAGACGCCTCACGGATCAGCTGGTTCGGATTTTCGACATGCTCGAGCACATCCATCGCACAGACGACATCAAAGGATTCGTCGGGATGGGGGAGTGAGTAGGCAGTCGCTAGCTGGTAGTCCACGGAGCGCGTTGCATCATAGCGCATGGCCACTCTGAGGCTCTCTTCAGAGAGGTCTATGCCGGAGACTTGGTGTCCTTTTTTGGCGAGCTCATTGGTCAAAAAGCCCGCTCCACAGCCGATGTCGAGGACGGCACTGGAGGGAGGGATTGTTTTTGCAATCCAGGGTATGCGCAGCGCATTTTCCGCGCGGAGTAGCGCAATCGGATGATCATTGCCTGTGTACCAATCTTCTCCGAGTTGATCGTAGAAGGAGTTATTTATAGTTTTTTTGCTGTGCCTTTCCATACAAAATTCCAAAAGACGATTTGATAGATTAAAAAACAGCTCATCGCTAGTGCCTGCATGCGTAAAAACAGGGTGAGCTGCTCTGGATTGTCCAGCCACCCGGCCAGCCAGGGCGCAACGGGGGCTCCTTGTACAACAGGCCAGATCAGTCCGGCTACTGTTAGTGTAATCGGATGCAAAATAAAGAGGAGTGCGTGCAGCCACTGCTCAGATCCGGGGCAGTGCTCTTTATGCACAAACTCATCTTTGGTGACAAAGAGTGTCGAAAAAATGGCCAGCCCGATGTAGAGCTTGAGTGCGGTGGGGGAGTAGGGAACCAGAAGTACGTACAACATACAGATGAGCACACTCAATGTATCGAGGGGATGGCCGATTCTCTCCCAAAAGGGGAGGCCGCGCTTGATGTGAAAGACGCCTTCATCAAGCCCGATCACGATGGCTTGGAGGGCAAAAGGGAGTACAGCTATGAGCCACATTTTTCCATCACCGCTGAACAGATGGTTAGACCGGGGCCAAAGGCTAGGCTGATGATCGGTGTGCCGGGGGGCACTGCATCATCTTCAAGGATCGCTTTCCAGATATGGGGCAGCGTTGCTGATGACATGTTGCCATAGTTGGCTAGGATCTCGTAGCTGTGTTTGATCTGCTTCTCCTTCAGGTGCAGGAGTTTTTTCACGTAATGGAGGATTTTTGGGCCGCCGGGATGCACGGCAAAAATA
>JAJFMM010000050.1 GCA_021772165.1 Chlamydiota bacterium
CGAGAAGATCTACTTTCCGCCCCTCAGTATGCTGAGGTTCTCTCTTTTGGCTATTCGACCTTAGCAGAACTGGGCCTCTTAGAAGAAAACAGACATTACCTTCTTCAACACCCCAGATGGGCCACAGATCTCGCTGACGGCTTTAAAGTTTTACATGAAGCTGGGCGCTTGGAACCGTTACTCATCAATCACTTACTCCAAAATCCGGAGAATGCTTTAGAAAGAGCTCAAAACCTCCTAATAGGAGTCCCTGATGCCAGGGAAGATGTTCACGAACACGATCAAAAAGCAAAAACCGCCATTTTAGAACTCAGAAATTCTCAAGGAGCCCTTTCTCCGGCAGTTATCGACGAAGCAGTCGGAGCCTTTAAAGGATATATCTTCCAACAGACAGATGAAAAGAGCCGAACGTCTGCCCTGTATCTCTTGGAAGGAGCTCCCAGGACACATGAGGATGGCTTTCCTCCTTTGTTAGGAGAACAAGAAGAGTGGAGCCTTGCAGGTACAAATCTACGAGGAGAAGAGCTCATAGCTCGACTTTGGCTCTATCTACACAGCCTGTCAGATCCACAAGACACAGAACATGCAAAACAATCGATGCTCTCTTGCTTTATCGATTCGATAGATAACCTCAATCTTAGAGTCTGTAACCAGGGGAAAAGCATCAATTTAATCAGGGGTGCTCTCCAAGGCTATCTTCCCGGATTTTCCATTGATCAAGGAGAGGTGGCAAAGCCCATCCCCCCTAATCAAGCGCTGGGACTGTTTTTCCTCGTCGAGGGGCGACAGGAAATCGGAACGATCGACGCTCTTATGGTAGAAGCAGAGCAGTGGTTAGCCCAAAATCCCTTGGTGCTCGATCAAGTCGGGTTTATCCAATCATTAAGAGAATATGGGGGCCTTCAAGGGCTTCCTGAGACGTAAGTCAAACACCACTAGCGACTTAACTTGACGCACACACTAAATTAACTATTTTTTAACATTAATTTGCTATAATTCTAGTAAACAAAAGAAAAAAAGGAATATCATGCCTAAAACTCCAAATATTCTTTCTAGTCCGAAAAGTTCCTATAGTTCAGAAGGCTCCCCGGTAAAACGCTCGCGCACGGAAAACAAAACGGAAGAAGCGGCTTCCAATGTAGCCATCGGCAATACTACAGCTCACTCCCCTGAAAAAAAACCTAGAGTCCGCAAAATAGCTGACCTTCCTAAACCTGCCTCTGCCTCGGTGATCGCTCAGTCACTTTTGGGCCCTCAGAAGGGCGATTCGCTGTTTCAAGCACCTAAAATGGGTGGAGGGGCATCCTCTTTTCTTTCTAGAGGAAAATTCAGAGCTCCTTCAAGAACTCCCTTTAAAGCTACCTACTGTTCTCATCTTAATGCAGACGGAGAGCTAAAGGGATCTGCTCACTACGCGTCTCAAGAAGATTTGGAAGGGAAGATCCCGTTTTATAAAAACGCTGTTGCTGTGCAACAAAACAGCGAGTTGAACTATCAAGGGCGCACTGTAAAGATCGATATTCAGGAACAGATGATGAATGGACAGTTCAAAGTCATTGCTAAAATTGCTCCTGAAGAACTACCCCTTATTTCCGGCATCCCGAACGATCAACTTCTGGTAACCACTTTCCGCGACCATTGCATTATGGTGACCAATCTATTCGGAGACAAACTTCAGAACAACGCTCACCTCAACGTACTCAGAGAACACGATCAGCTTAAGAGCGCAGGCATCCCTGTTGCCGAGATCTACAATAAGGAAGAAGTAGCCCAGGGCTGCGGTTTTTTCCTCGTTGAATACGTACCTCATCCTTTCGAACTTTTCTGGGAAAAAGGCACAAAGATCAGCGACATGACGGCTACGCAATTAGGGCAGCTTGATATGATCAAAGGGGTCTTTCAGCAGACCTACAGCAACCAGATCATTGCAGATCTACAGCCGAATAATTTTCGTGTAAAAGAAGACGGAACGCCAGTTCTGGTCGATTTCAGAGAAAATGCGATCGATGAAGATGAGCTAGATCTCACATTCAGGAATATGCTGCTCTCCTTTGCATGCGAAAAAAATGATGAGATCTACAACTATCTAAACCCTACTGAATAGAATCTGCCTTAAAACAAAAGGCAAGATTCCTCCATGTAGATAGTACTCTACTTCGATCGGTGTAAAGATGGAGACCGTAAGAGGCACTCTCCCCTTGCCCTCGATCTCTAATTCCACCTTCTGATGCGGCTCGATTTTCTGATCGAGCCCATGCAGAGAAAACGTCTCCTCTCCGGTAATTCCACAGCTCTCCCAGCTCTGCCCCTCTTCGAAGGTCAGAGGAAGCACTCCCATGCCGAGCAGATTGCTGCGATGAATGCGCTCAAAACTTTGCGCTACGACAGCGAGCACGCCTAAAAGCTGCGTACCCTTGGCGGCCCAGTCGCGCGAGCTCCCCATCCCATAGTCTTTACCCGTGAACAAAATCAGAGGCGTCTTATTTTCAGCATATTTTACGCTCGCATCATAGATCGGCATGACAGTCCCCTCCGGCAAGAGCTTGGTAAAACCGCCCTCCTTGCCAGCGGCGAGCTTGTTGCGGATACGCACATTGCCAAAAGTGCCACGCACCATCACCTCATGATTGCCCCGTCTACTTCCATAGCTGTTGAAATCCTCCTCTTCAATCCCCTGCTCCAATAGATACTTACCGGCAGGCACAGCTGCCTTAAAAGCGCCCGCAGGCGAAATATGATCGGTTGTAACTGAATCGCCCAAAAGCGCTAAAGGACGCATACCGGAAAAAGAGGGACGCTTGGGCAGCTCTTTAGAAAAGCCCTCGAAATAAGGAGGTTTGCGGATATAGGTACTTGGAGCTTCCCACTTATATTGCGCGCTCTTTTTGATATCGATTTTGTCCCAGACAGGATTGTCCGTCATGATATGCGCATAGCGCTGCTGAAACATCGACGGCTCGAGACCTTGATGGACAGCCTCTTCGATCTCCTTCGACGAGGGCCAAAGCTCCTTCAAAAATACGGGCTTGCCCGAAGAATCAGTCCCCAAAGGCTCTTTATTCAGATCGAGATCGATACGACCGGCCAGAGCATAAGCGACCACGAGAGGCGGAGACATCAGGAAGTTGGCCTTGACCGAGCCGTGCACCCTCGCCTCGAAATTGCGATTACCGCTCAAGACGCTTGCCGTGATGAGATCGTGCTCTTTGATTGCATCTTCGATCTTAGCATCGAGAGGACCGCTATTGCCGATACAGGTCGTGCAGCCGTAAGCGACCAGCTGAAAGCCCAACTGATCGAGATATTTTTGCAATCCAGTGCGATCTAGATAATCGGTCACCACGCGAGAGCCCGGCGCCAGACTGGTTTTGATGAAGTGAGGAATCTTCAGTCCCCTCTCCACAGCCTTCTTGGCAAGGAGACCCGCACCGAGCATGACACTGGGATTGCTGGTATTGGTGCAGCTGGTGATCGCAGCGATGACGATTGTGCCATGAGAGAGTTTAGCATCGAGCTCTTTGCCATCCTCATCTTCAGAGTTCGTAAACGGGCGATTGGAGATCATCTCATGCTCACTCCAGCCTCCTATAGATTCAACAGCCTCTTCCGTACCGCCTGAATCTTCAGACAGCTCCCCTTCCGAGTGGAAGGAAGCCCCCCTCTTCAGCTCATCGGCGCTCTTACCATAACCGCCCTTGTCGACCGGCCCAGAGAGCAGCTCCAGGAATTTCTCCTTCACCTGGCTCAGCAAGATACGATCTTGCGGACGTTTGGGACCCGCCACACAGGGTTCAATGGAAGAGAGATCTAGCTCCAGCACTTTGGTATAATCCGCTTCACCCTCGCGAGGAATCCCAAAGAGCCCCTGCGCTCTCAAGTAAGATTCGATGAGAGAGATCTGCTCTTCGCTTCTACCTGTCAAACGCAGATAGTCGAGAGACTTCTCATCGACAGGGAAATAGCCGATCGTTGCGCCATATTCGGGAGCCATATTACCGATCGTCGCGCGATCAGCGACCGCTAGACTCGCGGCCCCCTCTCCGAAAAACTCGACGAACTTACCCACGACCTTTTCTGTGCGCAGCATCTCGGTAATCGTGAGCGTCAAATCGGTGGCCGTCACACCCTCATTCAACTTACCCTTGAGCAAGACACCGATCACCTCAGGCGTCTGAATGGAGACAGGTTGACCGAGCATTGCAGCTTCCGCCTCGATACCACCGACACCCCAACCGACCACGCCCAAACCGTTGATCATCGTCGTATGAGAATCGGTACCCACCAAAGTATCTGGATAGAGCAGTTCACCTTGCTCCACCACAACCGTTGCGATTCTTTCCAGATTGACCTGATGCACAATCCCGATGCCTGGGGGTACGACCTTAAACGTCTCGAACGCCTCTTGTCCCCACTTCAGAAACTCATAGCGCTCCTGATTGCGCTTGAACTCCACCTCGAGATTGTATTGGAAGGAATCTTTCGTACCGAAGCGATCGACCTGCACAGAGTGATCGATCACCAGATCGACCGGCACCTTAGGCTCAATGACCTTTGGATCGCCCCCCTGTTCGGCGACAGCATCGCGCATGGCAGCCAGATCGACCAGAAGAGGCACACCGGTAAAGTCCTGCAGAATGACTCTTGCGACGCAGAAAGGCACATCACCCGGATCGGGGCTCTTTGCATTCCAATTGGCTAAGCGCTCGACATCATTTTCATGCACCTTTTTGCCATCGCAGTTGCGCAAGAGCGATTCGAGCATGACACGAATCGACACAGGCAGCCTGCCCACACCGGAGAACTTTTCAGCTAAAGCTGGAAGGGAATAGAAGGAATGTTTACCGAAGGATTGCAATGTAGCGAAGGGATCTGGAAAAGAAGGCATTGTTACTCACATTTTTTCCTTTCCGGTATAGCAGATACGTCAATTTTTCATGTTCCGGAAGATTTAGCTTCTTTCACGATCTGCTTAGCAAGACCTCGAAAAATAAAAAAATGAAAGGGATACAAAATATACCAGTAGAGCCGACCTGAAAGACCCTTGGGACGAAAAGTCGCTGATTGAATCAGAGTTTTCTCTTCGATTTCATACTCTAACCACGCCTCTCCGGGAATCTTCATCTCCGCATAGAGCAAAAGACGTCGATTTGTCTCATCTGCGACCAAAACTCTCCAGAAATCTAGAGCATCCCCCGCTTTAAGGCGTGTGGGATGAGTGCGTCCACGACGCAGTCCCACACCTTGAAAAAGCTTATCGATCCATCCTCTGACTCTCCAAGACCAATTCATGTAGAGCCAGCCTTTGTTTCCACCTAGAGACCAAACCACTTGTTTGACAACCTCCGGAGAAATAGAAAAAGGGACTTGCTGTCTATCTCTCAATACTCCCTGATCTGGTACCTTAAGATAACGAGAGAGATCGGGATCGAGACGTGTGGCATCCATGGAGTCTTTCCAGCTGGAAGGCACATTGTCTTCCTCAAGCCTTTGAAAAGCTCTTTTTACAGCACTTTTAAAATCCAAAAGCTCCCTTGGAAAGAGTTTCTGAATGCGAGTCTCCTTACAATAGGCATTGTTTTTCAAACTCTCGATGAGAGATCTGGCAAGAGAAAGGTTTGCCGCAGTAATAAAATAGAGCCAATAAGAGGAGAGCTTTGGGCTCAATACCGGAACAGGGAGAATCCATCTTTTTAATCCCCTAATTTCTGCAAAAGAAAGGAGCATCTCTTTATAGCTAAGGACATCTGGGCCACCAATCTCAAAACGTTCTCCGATGCAATCGGGATGGCCCAATACCTCGACCAGATACTGCAACACATCAGCAATAGCAATCGGTTGTATCAGGTTCTTTGTCCATCGAGGAGCGATCATGATCGGCAGCTTTTCGACAAGATCGCGCATGATCTCAAAAGAAGCGCTACCTGAGCCAATGATAATCCCCGCCATCAGCGTCGTCACGGGCACTGAGCCCTTTCGGAGGATATCTTCCACATTCTTTCTGGAAGAGAGATGGTGAGATAGAGATTCATCGTTGACAAGCCCACTCAAATAAATAATCTGCTTGGTTTCTGTTTGAGCTAGTCTCTCTCGAAAATTTTCTGCTGATTGAGCTTCCATCTCAGCAAATTTTTCCGAAGAGTAGCTCATCGAGTGCACGAGGTAATAGGCAGCGTCGATCTCCTTAGGAATAGCTTGTAGAGACTCTGGAGAGAGCAGATCGGCTTCGATCACTTCGACTTGATTGACGTGCTTTTGAGGGATCTCTAGTCTACTTTTACTGCGAACAAGGGCCGTAACATGATGCCCAGCATCTAATAAACGTAAAAATAGCCTTGTGCCAATATATCCATTTGCACCTGTAAGCAAAATTTTCATGACTTTTTGAACCAGATCTTCTGTTGAAGTTCTGCTTGTGCTTCGAACATCTCCATGCCGCCGATGGTCTTGCAACCTCTCTCTTTGGCGAGCTTGAGAAGAGGTGTCTCCTCTTCCCAGTAGACGATATCCATGACAATCGCCTTGGGAGGCAGCTCTTTCGCATCGAAAATCAGATCGACGGGAATGGAGTTGATGAGCACATCAAAAGGGATCTCTCCCAGCTCTTCTAATCCGGCAGCTTCACAACCAAACTCTTTGGCCAGAGCCTCTCTTCTTTCGGGAGTGCGGTTTAAGACCACTACTTTTGCGCCTCGTGCGATCGCTTCAGAGGCGATCGCTCGTCCAGAGCCTCCTGAGCCCAAAACCACGACCTTTTTGCCCTTCACTTTCTGCTTTTTCTCCAGCACATCGAGAGCACCGGTGCCGTCTGTATTGAATCCAAGCCAGTGCTCCTTTTCAATCATGATCGTATTGATCGAGCCGATTGCAGCAGCTGATGGATCAACAGAGGTAAGGAATCTGCCGAGTAGCTCCTTGAGCGGCATCGTGATGCTGAAGCCTGCAAAAGGTAACTGTCGGATGAGTGAGAAAAAGAGTGGCAATTCCGGCACATCAAGATCGATCTTCACGTAGACCGTATTCTTGGGAAAGCTCTTGTTATGGAAGAGATGGCCCACACTTTGTCGAACCGGATGGCCAATCAGCGCATAGACTCGCGTTTTAGGACCTAAGGTCTTAAAACGGTAAAGCTCGATCAGATCTTCTAGGGGTACTTGTCCCATGGTGGCATCTTCTGCCTCGAGGGGAGCGTAGCAGAACTCATTGTTAAAGAGCGGTGCGAGAATACGTGTGATTTGCCCCTCTTTGCCAAGTCCTATACAGGTGAGCTGCTTATGCTGCTGTGTAAAGAGCATGATCTTGAGAGACTCGCTGGCAGAGTAAGCCATTACGGCCAGCTTGTAATGCTCAATATGCGTCTTTTGCATCTTCTCAAAGGTCTCTTCGAGAGACGGAAACTCTCCTAAATTATGAAAAGAGCCGATGATCTTGATCTTCGGATGCTTTTTTTTGACTGTGTCAAAAAAAGCTAGCTCTGTGTCCGTCTCAATATCGCAATATTCAGGTTTGGCCTCGAGACACTTTTCAAAAAGCTCGAGACGCTTAGCCTCTTCCATCTCAGCGGCTCCACCTTGTGCAGTCTTCCGAAAGGTAAAGATGAGCGGTAGCTCTCGGGGTAGCTCAGAGAGCTGATCGAGGGCTTTAGGCTCGAGACGATCGAGACGGATCTCTACCAGATCAGCGCCTTTCGAAGAGGCTTTGGCGATCTGCTCTTTTGCCTTGGCAAGGGTGGGACCCTCTATCACGGTAATCAGTTTTGTCATGAGCTTTTTATTTTTCCTTTAGTTTCTCTGTACCTCTCAAGGAAAAATAAGGCCAGAATTTTGTATAGAGAGATCTGGCAGGCTCTTCGATTCAAAGTGGCAATCGGGAATCTTCTCAAAATGAAACTCTGAACAATTTATGTTTTCAATTTGGTTTTTGATCTAGAACGTATTTTTGCTCGAGTCTTTGATGGTTTACTAGGTTTTTGTGATGTTTTGACTTTTGCCGTCGGTGCAGGAGAACCTCGTAAGGAAGGTCTGGGAAACCCGCTTTCTTGGAGATTGCTAGAGATTTTCGACCACATTGCGATTTGCAGAACGAAGTTAACTTTCTTCTAGTTAACGAGTTCGAAAATCGCAATGTGATCGGAAAGATCTGCAAGATTCAAGGAATGGTGTTATCTAGGCCTTCCTTAAGAGTCCTTCTGTGCTTAAATCTTCATCAAGCTCAGGCCAATGGATTCCATAGCCCCCTCCACAAATTTCCCAATTAGATCTCTCTTTTTGATTGGCTTTTAACAGTTTTGGATACCAGGCGAGTGGCACTGAAATGGTTCGTCCATCGAGCAAATCGACAACTAATGCACTACGAGTGAAATAAACCGTCTCTACTCGAGAATCACTTTTTTGATCCAAATCAGCCTCAATGTAGACAACCAGTTAAACGTACATCGACATCTGCTTTTTTTGCTATCTATCGCACTCAAATGACTGAAGCTTCCGCCAGTGTCTGTTTAATCAGCGTCGCATCCCTCATGATCTTCCCAAAGGCATCGAAGGAGATCGTCTGCTGAGCATCGGAGAGTGACCTGTCTGGATCGGGATGCATCTCGATGACAAGACCATCAGCTCCGGCTGCGATGGATGCCAGGGACATGGGTGCTACGAAGGAGCGGATGCCCGTTCCGTGGCTCGGATCCACAACGATCGGCAGGTGTGTTAGCTCTTTCAGAGCGCAGACGGCGTTCAGATCGAGCGTATTTCTCGTGTAGGTCTCGAAGGTGCGTATGCCGCGCTCGCAGAGAATCACGTTGGGATTGCCGTGCGCCATGATGTATTCGGCAGCCATGAGCAGATCCTGATACGTCGCAGAAAAGCCGCGCTTGAGCAGGATCGGGTTCTTCACTTTACCGAGCTCTTTCAGGAGCGAAAAATTTTGCATGTTGCGTGCGCCGACTTGCAGGATATCTACGTAGCCCGCGGCGAGCTCTACTTGCGCTGGCTCCATCACTTCACTAAGAGTGAGAAGGTTGTATTTTTCTCCTGCATCTCGGAGAATTTGCAGTCCCTCTTCTCCCATGCCTTGAAAATCATAGGGTGAGGTTCTCGGTTTAAAGGCACCGCCACGTAGTGCTGTTGCTCCGTGGGCGGCGGCCGCTTTTGCCGAAGCGTCCATCTGCTCTTTGGATTCGATCGAGCAGGGTCCTGCTGCCACAAAGAGGTGGCCTCCTCCGATCCGTTTTCCTTTGCACTCGATGATCGTGGGCTCGGGATGCGAAAAGCGAGACGCGAGTTTGTATTTCTCCTTGAGTGGCGAGACTTTTTGCACGCCGTGTAGGTGTAAAAAGGCATCCGGACGCACGTGTTTATCAACGCCTTGCACGAGTGCGAGGCGGCAGCCGGGCTGTTTGACCGGGACGAATTTCATCTGTTTGAGTCTCAAGCAGAGTGCGGAGACTTCGCTCTCCAAGAGCGTGGGGTCAAGGTCTAAGATCATGGCACAATTTCTCCAGTTCCTGGGCAGTGGCTCCGTTCGCGACAGCGCGCACGAAGTGCGATCCGACGACGAATCCATCTGCCTCTTTGTTGATCGCCTCTGCGTCTTGGCGACGCGCGATGCCG
>JAJFMM010000006.1 GCA_021772165.1 Chlamydiota bacterium
TGGTTCAGGACCATTGGAATGCAGTAAACAAGCTTGTTGTTGAAGCACTATCCGATAAGACTTCCCCTGAGCAGAAAACGAAAGATATGAAAGCTTTGATGGGCATTCCAGACCCAGACACAAGTGTAAGTTACTTGACAAACTATATACATTCTGCACAACACGCTTTAGGTACAGTCTAAATTAACCAATTTTTCTTGAAGAGGTGTCATCGGCACCTCTCTTTTAGCATCCACCCAGCCATATTCGTGGATTTTTCTATCTTTGGCTATTGTATATACAGAATTAGAAGATTAGCGCTCAGAAAGAGCTGAATCACTGTAGATCTGAGTAAGCGATCTCATTCGTTATCCTAGGAGTGATCTGGCAAAGATCTTCGCGCAAGTACGTCAGAGAGTTCTTTGATCCAGAAGACCAAAGTGTGCATGACATCTTTGCCCCCACCGATCTCCGGCCACGCAAGTTCCTGGGTTAGTTCCGGATGTTTGACATAACCTCTTTTCATCCAGAAGGAATCGAGAGAAAAGCAACCTTTGGGACGTCTTGGATCGTCTAGAGGTCGAACCACCTCTTTGAAAGCAATTTCGGAATAGATCTTTTTTGCTCTCACCTCTTTTTCAAACAGATCATACATAGTGGCATCCAATCCTGATCCACGAGCCTCTTTTCTTACGAGAAGTTCACCGAGGTAGAAAACGCCTTCTTTGGTTCTATTTGATCGATCAAGGGAATAGCAGAAATCATACCCACAGTTCTTTAGAGATAAGGATACTCTCTAAAGATCTCCATACGGAGCTCTGAGAGAAGATCGACGGCAGATGCAATTGCATTGCCTTCCAAAACAAAAGTTTCAAATCTTTCATTGCTCATGACGACTCTTCTACAACAACTTGAGCAATGAAATCAATACGATTCTGGACAAAAGCACTCCGTGCTTTTTCTACCTATTTTCTTTGAGATTGATGAGAGAACGTAGATTTGTTGCGAATATTTCAAATAGAGAGGCTATCATCCAAGTCCAGTAATGGCTACTATTCCCTCTCAGTTACTGGGGCGTTAAGAGATGGCAAGAAGGCAACCCAAAGGCGAATCATTGACCAAGCCTTGGGATTGCCGGAAAGAGTTCTCCTGTCGCTTTGTGTGTTAGGCGATCCCCTTTAGAATAAATCGAGCTCCAAGGGAGAGGACAAAAACCACCCAAAGGCCCTTCATCGAAAAAGATCTTTTTTGCAAGCGGCTAGTGCCATATTCCAACAGCAAAGCCCCCAGGCAAAATGTAAACAGAGTGCTGTTTAGTATTATCTCTAAGGTATCCATATGTCCCCAGTAAGGTTGTTTAATCACTTACACTGTAAGGTCATCATTATCTACTGCCAACCCTTCGTTAAGGGTGTCAAATGCACCCCCAGCGGCTTCTTGAAAGTCTGGATCTTTCACTACTTCTTCAACAGCTTCTGCTACATCCCGGAGGGCAGACCCAATCTCTCCATTCAGCAAATGCTCTACTAGATCCGTTGAGCTAGTGGGCTGTCCATTGTGAGAGCACGCAAGGTAAGCCCCATTATCTTCAGCTGCCGCTGGCTCGTCTTTAGCCGGCTCCTTAGGATTTGGGGGCGGGGCTTGCGGTTCATTCTTTTCTGGGGTCGAAGGGCGAGGGGGGGAATAAGTGGCATAATCGTCTCCCCCATCATAATCTGTTCCCCCTTCATACGCTGGACCATCAGCTGCATCCCATGGAGAGGTTACCGTCATATTGTTAAAACAATCAGTCATGCTGTCACGAGCTGTATTCCCAACTCTTTCATCTAGATCTTTCATAGATGAATCCGCTGGATCTTCCCGACGAGAATCTGTAGAAGGGGCAAAGCCGAGTCCCTCCGCAAAACCTGATTTCATACTAGCCCATAAAGACATGCATCCTCCTAATATTTTTGAGTTGTTTTTCTCTCTATCTTATGAAGGTCAGCCTGATACTTTTCCTCCATCAAAAATTTGCTCCTAAACCCATCCGGTTATTTTACTTTGTATCCCATTCTCTCCACGGAGAGGGCTGTTGTTTAAATCCACTCAAAGGTTTTTTCTCATCTGCATCTTCTCTTGGAGATGAGGGGGGAGTGTCTTCAAGGCCATACCGATCTCTAAAAACTGCTTCATGAACTTCATCACAAAATCTTCTGTTGTGAATATTTGTCTCCCTGCATTTCTCTTTAAACGAGTCAGGACAAATAAGACCTATAGGATTTCTGGGATGGCTCAGAGACGTGGCCTCACTTAAAGCTGTGGTCGCTCTCAGTGCTTTTTCTTCAGTTGAAAAATCTGGAGACCCATGAGAATAACAATGAGAAAAAGTCCCATTAGACCAATTACCGTTGCCTTGTGAGACGTTTTCATTAAGGTAGTCCTTAAACCGAGCTTTGTGATCTTCATATTCATCTCGTGGGAGGTTTTTTTCGGCCCATTGAAGACTCTCATTGGCCCTTCTTCGGTACTGAGAATGAACGGCTTCTTTTGCTTGCGCTGGAGGCGGATTTTCCAGAACAGACATTCTGGCCTCCTCTCTAGCTTCATCTATTCTACGATCATATGTGCGTCTAAATGTATCCTCCACTTCCGACAACGGTTTAGTGATCGCTTCTTTTATCTTTCCTTTGCCAATTTCCGATGTGATCTTTGATCCGAGATGACCACAAGGAATAACAGAAGGTTTAACATATTCCCATGCAGCTGCAAACATAACAACCTCCCCATTTTCAGGTTTTCAATTTTGGTCCGAGATCCTAAAAAAGATCAGGATTTATTTGAACCTAAAAGATTTGCTTTGCAAAGCTAGGCAGACAGGAGAGGCTGTTTGGCTTGCATTCTAAGCTCAGTTCAAAAAAACTGTGACCCATTCAACTTCAGGAGATAAATCTATGTCAGCTTCTATTTACCCAAAACTTTTCAGTCCAACGACTTGTGTAATACATCCCGTCTCCTTGGAAATAGAAACAGATAGCACTGTCATGAAAGAAATAACCGAGTGTGTCCTCAAAATCTTAGCAATTGCGGGATCCTTTCTTGTTGCAGGTGCCTTTCTTGTCATATTATTTAAGGGGTTTCATGATTCATCCCTGGGTCAAGCGTGTATTAAAGGATTCATTGAGGGACTAAACTCACCATGCTGCTGTACCATGTAATACGGGTCACCTACGAACGCTTCGCAGGCTTTGAGTTCAATTAGTCTAGAAAATGTGTGGAGTAGTCATATTTTTTAACGCTCCACATATACTTCATAAGTATTTCAAGATGTCAGATAATCGCTCCTGAAATACTCGCCCTCAACACAGACTGATAAGTGAAAAAACTCAAAAAAAACCTGCACAAATGACGATGATTTTCAAGGATACTCAGACTCAGCAATATAAACTTGCCCTCATCGAACCTTGGGAAGCCGTACAATTCAAGCAGGCTCTTTTAGCCCGAGAGGGGCACACCCTTCCGACTGGACCTGTCGATAAGAGAAAGTGGATTGTGGATCACATACCAAAGGCCAATTGGTTTCTCAATCAT
>JAJFMM010000051.1 GCA_021772165.1 Chlamydiota bacterium
TGCTCCTCTATTTCCTGAAGCCCGTAGCCAAGAGGGATCTTTCCCTCCAGGATCTGGTTCAATAGATCGACAGTCGGTGCGTGAGACACTCCCGCTTGACGATCGTATCCAAATTCTTGCGGATCTTTGAGTACGACCTGCTCCGAGGGGCCTCCATGAGAGGTAACGAAAATATCCTGTACCAACCCGGAGTTGGAGACGACAGAGAGTGTCGTCGGCTTTTCGATCTCTTCCAGCATATTGACGAACGCGCTTCCCGTGCTCGGATCGAGACTCACTGAGAAGAGAGACGTATCGCCAAAAACCTTTTCAACTGAACCGCCCTCTACTGAAATGCGGTTATGGGAAGACGTTGAGAATGAAGCGCTCTTGGGATGCTTTTCATCGATCACCCCTTCAACTAGCGCATAAGATGTGGTTGCCATCAAACAGGGGAGGGCGAAGCAAATTTTTTTCCAAAGCATGTTAAGCTTCCTCTTTTTTCAAGGATGTAAGGTAAAGTTTTCCGTCCCTGCACTGAAATTGCAGGGTATATTTTTTTCGGCTCTTTTGCGCACAGAAAGCGGCAGAGCCCTTTTTGCCCACCAAAATGGTCGATTCGCCTTCCACGACGAAGGCTTTACGCGAAGGATCGGCGTAGCTCGTCTCCGCTTGGAACCTGAAAACCTGGGAGTTTTTCAGAATGGAGTCCTGCTCTTGTAAGAGCAGCTTGCGAAATGCGTGATACGATGCCGGGTCGACATATTCCAGAATCATCCGGTTGCGCTTCTCGACATCCGATGGAGTGCGATTCAAGAGCAAATCGGACAGAAACAGTCCCATTTTTTCGACATAGCCGCTAGAGACCGCACTCTCTTCGATCCAATAGGAAGCACCGTTCGTCGGAACGATCACAACCCTTTCCTTCTTTGTAAACAGGAGAATCGAAAGAAGAATGGCGACAAGTGACAGTGCAGAAGAAAAGAGAAGAAATATATTCCTCTGACTAACCAATTTTTTAATGTTTTTGTTCAGAAATGAATGATCCATGCTATTTCAACCAGATGCGTTTATGTGATGGGGGCAACTGGATCCTGAGGATCCGGTTGAATCGCCTTGTCGGCAGAGACCAGTAGAGGTAACGAATCCCATAAAATTTCGGGAATCTCTTCACCCCTTTTTTCAACAGGGAAACAGCAACAGCTCCCACAGCGGGCACAATGATCAGGCTGTCGACCAGGGCACCGATAAATAGGGGCGTCAGGTAAGCGATCAGATCGCCTGTTGTAAAAGACAGGAACCGAACCGGATTGTCCAGATGCTTGAGAAGGGGTTGAGTAGTAGTTTTCATAGGGTTAGAGATTGGAAATCAACTCTACTACTTTTGGAAGGAAGCATACGGCCAATCCTAATCCGCCATAAATTAGCAAGGGACGGATGGATCCCGACATAAAAGCCTGGAACAAGCCAGCACCAAAACCAAGAGTCACAGCAATCTTTCGAATAACAGGGCCAAAAAGAAGGTCTTTGATTTTGGTTGTTTCGGTAGTAAGGCTTTTTAGGTCTTCCTCAGTGGTGCAATAACCTTGCGTTTGCGCGAGAAGACCTAGCGCTAATACGGCTACACAGATCGTCTTTGGGTTTTGTAAAATTCGAGTCATCTTTTTCATTGTTTCTCCATTTGTGGCCCGCCATCGATTCATCTCGAATTGAGCGGCGATAAAAATTAATGAGGTAGACTTTGGCATACTGAAGCGCGTATGTCAATATGAAATGTCGTAAACGCACAAGTATGCTGATGAGAGGTTGGGATGGACAGGATCCGCTGTATAGAATGGGTTTTCATTTTAAGATGGTTGTAATTGTTTCGAATCAGAAATAAACAGAAGATTACCTGCATATTTTGAGACGAAACTGTTTAAAAAATGTTGCCGTTGAGGAATGAGCTTTTAAAATGATACTTAGATTTTGAGTGTCGTTTAAATAAAATGGATGACTCAGATCCCTCCCTATAAGAGAGGGATGAGATTTGATTAGTTTGATATGTTCTTGAATTTTTTTTCATATCTTTTCAAAGCGCTTACACAAGCGCTGCGTATAAAAAACCATCCAATGACTATTGATCCAATCCAAACGAGAAACGCGGATCCAACTGCTAAAAACTCAAACATATTCTTACTCCTTATTAACTATGTTTTGACTTGTGTTTTCTATAGAAATCATTTCACTATCCCATCAATTTTTCATTTAGAAATGCGAGAAAAATTAATGAAATAGAGTTTGGCAAAAGGAGGCGTTCTGCGTCAAGATGAAAGGGCATAAACGCACAAATATGCTAACCCGCAAGCGAGAGTAAAGGAGGGACGAAAAATTTTATTAGGATAGGTTCTCAGAGGGTGAATGGATTCGGTGTAGATAGCATTTAGACAGTCAGGAAGAGAGACAAGCGAGTGCAGGTCGTGAAGTCTTTCATGCGGGAATTCGCGCTCCCCCGATAGATCACTGTTTCTAGTTTCTCAGGGCGTTGTTGCATAAATAGTTGCTGATAAGGTTCCTCTTGCCTTGATGAGTACGCGGCCGAATCAAATTGCGATGGCATTCAGTGTGGTGAGGGCATACATGTTCAGGAGAAATTGCATGCCGAAAATAGATCCGGTTAGGATCAATAGCGCATATCTCCCAAGCATTGGTTAGTCCCTCATCAGCTGAAGTTCTGCTCTTTTTCCCATTCAGGCAGACTCATGGAGAGCAGTGACTCTGGGCCTTTCTTTGGAATCGCGTTCTTTGCCATCACGATATAGGGAGCGCACGTTAAAGCGCAGCCTACATGGCCCTCTGGAATCCACTCTGTTTTATATCCAAGAAAGATCTCTTTATACTTTACATCTGAATCGTCTCCGCAGCGAACGATACTGGTCGCAATCTTTTCCATAAGACCGTAGAGATAGGTGGCTCTTGCCTCTTCGCTGTCTGCTGGGATAGAGTCTCCGGCATCTTCAATGAATAGATTGGAATCTTTCGTTTGATCTTCTGCAATGGCAAGAGCGATCGCACACCAGATGGAATTGGGACCCTTTATCGTATTGGATTTGACCGCGCAGGCGACATGAGCGCCCGGTAAGAGAGGAAAGCGTCTCTGTTCCTGGGTGCCAAAGATTCTTGTGCCGGCATCTAAAAGAGGATCGACCGGATAGATTGGGATTTTGGTGCCATCCTTTCTTTCTCTTTCGAAGAGAGGTTTTAGGGTGCCGTTGGCGATCGATTCATGTTTCGCTACATCATAGCCCCAAACGAGGCCGTTGAGTCCGTTGAAAGAGGAGGCTGCAATCATATTGATCTGACCCACGTAGGAGCCATTTGTCTCCGCGCGATCGTAAGAGACGATGCCTTCCAGCACTTTGTCCATATCGGCTTGTACTTTGCCGGTTTCGAGTTTGAGTACGGAGATGTAGCCCAATCCACTGGCTCCCGGATTGCCGTAGCCATCTGCAAAATCATCAAAAGGTCCGATGGCGCCTTTTACAATCTCTTCAGGTTTTAGGATCAATGTTCGATCTCCTCTTTTTAAAAAATGCGATGATGAACGGCGGAGCCGATAAGATGACCACTCCTAAAATCAAAAAAGCCTCATAAAAAAAAACACTGCCGGTCTCGAGTTGCTCCGGAGGAACAAAGCCGATGAAAAAGGCGAATATCGAAGCTAAAATACCCATTCCGGCAACAAGCCACATCCCGAAATTGCCTCCCGGCACTTTGTAAGGGCGCTCTATATTTGCTTCTGAATAGCGAAGACGGATCGCGGCGGCAAACATGATGATGTAGATCAATGTGGTTAGCTGAGCCGTTAAGGCTGTGATGATCCAATAGGAGGAGCTGACGGTGGGCATCAATAAAAAAACGGATGAAAGCACTGTTACAATGATGGCTTGAACAATCAAAATGAAAACAGGCATCCCTTGTTTATTGCATTTTGTAAAGACTCGAGGCAGATACCCTCTTCTGGACGTCACCAAAAGCCCTTGGCTCGGGCCTACAATCCATGTGCTAAGCATAGCTAGCGTTCCGACAATCAGGAGTCCTCCAAATACATTTGAAGCCCAATGAAGTCCTAATGGATCTAAAAATGCGTTGATGGCCTGCATCATTCCGGCAACAAGGCTGATTTTTTGACTGGGTACAACAATCGCAATCGAAAGTGTGCCTAAAATGAAGATCAATAAAATGATGGAAATCGCGTAAAAGATCGCTTTGGGATAATTCTTATGCGGCTCTTTAACTTCCGATGCGTGAAAGGCTACAACTTCAATTCCGGCAAGCCCTAACAATACGCCTGAGAAGAAGACTAAGTTGTTTAACTTCATCTCCGGAATAAGAGTGGATGGGTCAAGACTCATTTGCGATGGATGCCCCGAAAAGAGCCAAACGCATCCCAGGGCAATGATCGCTACGCCTGGAATAATCGTTCCCGAGATCACACCAATGCTGCTAATCAATCCGGATGCTTTCATCCCCAAAAAATTGACGAAGGTGCAGATCCAAAAAACAAGGAGCATGACGGCAACGATAAAATAGCGGTTCTCTACAAGGGTCGGCTGGATCACATAGGCGAGAGTCGCCGCAATGAAGGATAGGGCTGTTGGATTCCAAACGACGTTCATAATCCATTCCAGCCAGATAGCTAAAAATCCATACTGCTCACCAAAGGCTTCGCTAACCCACACATAAAGACCGCCTTCTTTGGGCCATGCAGTAGAAAGTTCTGCTGCGACTAACGCCGTTGGAATGAAAAACACGAGGGCAGCCACGACATAGAAGAAAATAGAACCCAGGCCATAACTGGCTGTCAGCGGGAGATTGCGCAGACTGATGATCGCCGAAACGGCAATCATAGAGAGTGTGAATGCAGAAATTACTTTTGGTCGATCGGATCCTTCCATTTTTCCAATTAATCATAAAAAGAAGGCGGAGGCAACAATGAATGTTAGTTTTAAGTGGAGTTAAAAGTCATCTCATGAGGAGGTCTCTATTGAGATCAATGCAAGTACTGGTGATGTGGCGATTTTCCGTGAGAAAATGCACGGCCAGATTGATAGCTTGGAATTATCCCAACCTCATCAAGAATGCCGCTTCTTGAGCGAACTCCCTTCTCTTTGCGTGACTGGTTAGCATGAGGGAGGTTCATGGATTTGGCTAAGAGCTTTAGATGATGAGTGGATTTAGTGGAGGTTCCGTGCGTGCCCGATGACACATTGAAACATAATTCTGATAACCTTTTTGAAATTTTGATAAAGCTGATCCACGTTCATCTGATTCCACACGTTTCTCATTTTTAGCTTTATACTGATCAAAGGTAAGAAAATCTATTCCTTCGTATTTCTCTATGTATTCCTCTAAGCTTAGCTTTGATTCTGAATGCTTTTGAGGAGAAGCAGTCTCTAAGTTGAGAGTTTGTGGAGATTTCATAGCAATTCTCACATCATGAGGGGGAGTTGATTTTTCAATTCTACTATGGGTCAAGGTCGAGGTAGAGCTTCCTCGTGAAAAAACTCCCGAAGAAATTTGTGAAATTCTGTCATTCTGACTTGTCCCAAATTGTTGAAAAACACTTGCGGGTCTAGGAAGAATAGCAGGGTTGCGGCTCAGGGCTGATAATCTTGATATCATAGGATTCCTGTAAATTACAGATTTTGCAAGCAAGTGTATCCGGTTACCTTGTATATATCTACCAAGAAATCGAATATTTTTTCTGTGGTACTTTACACCAGCATGTGAATTTTTGAATTGTGAGCTTGCTAGCGTGGTTCATTTTTTATACCTTTAAAGGCTATAAATTCAACGTGCATCCCTGTTTTCCTACCTGTTTTGGTTGGTACAAAATCTATCTTTTCAAGTCCTGAATTTTCGAAAAAGG
>JAJFMM010000052.1 GCA_021772165.1 Chlamydiota bacterium
AGCAAGTCTCGGAGCTAGCAGCCGCCATCGGCTGCTCCAAGATGCATGTGATTCCCTTGAGTTTTCAGAAAGATGAGGTAATTGCGCCTCTTTTTCATCGCAGTGATGTGACCTGTACTCGTTCAGGCGGGCATACGGTGATGGAGTTGATGTGTTCTACGAAAGGAGAGATCTGGATCCATTCTGAGGCCAAGAAAAAGGCCAGGCAGAAACACGACCTGACTCTCAAACAATTGCTCAAAGGGATTCCGGGTTGGGAAGCCGGCAATGCTCTATATCTACAGCGCTTCTACAACGCAAAAATTGTTACGCCGGAGTACACAGCCCCCGTCATTCAAGAGGCGCTGCAACGGTGGGTGGATGGCTGAGCTGCAATACACCTGCCCCATGCATCCGGAGATTGTGCGCCCAGGACCCGGAGCTTGCCCGATCTGTGGGATGGATCTCGAGCCGGTGGCAGGGACCAAAGCTCCAGAAGACGAAGCTCTGCAGGAGCTCAAGAGTCTGACCCGTCGCTTTGCCATCGGGGCACTCCTTACGCTTCTGATCATGACTCTTATGTTTTTTAGGATCTCACTTGCCGGCTGGAGTTACTGGGTCCAGACACTGCTTGCAACTGTTGTTGTTTTCTGGAGTGGCTGGCCCCTCCTCACGAGAGGCTGGGTCTCCTTTCTTACGCTCCGCCTCAATATGTTCTCCCTGATCACCCTGGGAGTATTTGCCGCCTATTTCTATAGTCTGCTGGTTGTCCTTTGGCCACACCTCTTTCCCCAAGAGGCAAGGTCTCTCTATTTTGAGGCAGCCAGCGCGATTACCGTCCTAGTACTTCTGGGGCAGATCATGGAGAAGAAGGGCAGAGTCAAAACGAGCCAGGCGATCCAAGCACTGATGAATCTCACCCCTGCAAAAGCCTTACTCATCCAGGATGATGGCAGCGAGAAAGAGATCTCTCTAGAAGATGTGAAAGCAGGGGAGCGGCTCCGTGTGAAGCCGGGGGAAAAAGTGCCGACAGACGGATCGATTCTAGAGGGCAGCAGCAGTATCGATGAGTCGATG
Organism: Chlamydiota bacterium; assembly: GCA_021772165.1. Classification (GTDB taxonomy): domain Bacteria; phylum Chlamydiota; class Chlamydiia; order Chlamydiales; family SM23-39; genus JAKBAE01. The sequence continues at coordinate 1,057 of JAJFMM010000052.1, forward strand.
ATGACCGGAGAGCCCGCACCAGTGCAAAAAGGAGTGGGAGACAAGGTTGTTGGAGCGACCCTCAATGAGAGTGGTAGTTTTGTTATGCAAGCTGAAAAAGTGGGCAGCGAGACGCTGCTCTCTCGCATTATTCAGCTCGTAGCCGATGCACAAAAGAGCCGCGCTCCGATTCAGAGACTGGCAGATCTCGTTGCGTCCTATTTTGTGCCGGCCGTTGTGATCGTAGCTCTCATCACCTTTTTCAGCTGGTGGTATCTTGTCGGCTTATCCTATGGCGTGGTCAATGCAGTTGCCGTCCTAATCATTGCTTGTCCATGTGCTCTCGGTTTGGCCACACCGATGTCGATCACGGTGGGAATTGGCAGAGGCGCTCTTTCAGGGCTCTTGATTCGCAGTGCAGAGGCGCTGGAAAACCTATCTAAAGTAGACACCCTCGTCGTGGACAAAACAGGTACCTTGACGGAAGGAAAGCCGAGCCTCAAAACCGTACAGGCAGCAGAGGGTCATACCGAAGAAGCCGTACTGCAAGGGATCGCGAGCTTAGAAATTGCCAGCGAGCATCCGATCGCCATACCGATCATTGCCGCTGCTAAAGAGAAGAATTTGCCCCTGGCAAAAGTAGAAGGGTTTGAAAGCCTGAAGGGAAAAGGCGTTGTTGGAAAGATCGATGGCAAGCCAGCCAGCGCCGGAAACAGACGCTGTATGGACGAGCAGAAGATCGACGTTTCTGCCCTAGAGAAGAGAGTTGAAGAGCTGCAAAACCAGGCAGAGACGGTGATCTACTTTGCCCTCAACGGAGAGCTGGTCGGGATTCTCTCCGTAGGTGATGCGATACGCGACTCTACACCTGAGGCGATCGAGATCCTGCACAAAGAGTCGGTGCAGATCATCATGGCCACCGGAGACAATCAGGCCACAGCTGAGGCCGTCTCAAAGCATCTGAAACTCGACGGATTTAAAGCGAATATCCTACCGGAAGATAAGAACGCGCTGATTCAGAAACTCCAGGCTGAAGGACATGTCGTAGCGATGGCAGGGGACGGGATCAACGATGCACCGGCGCTTGCGGCAGCTGATGTGGGGATCGCGATGGGTACCGGGACGGATGTGGCGATGGAGAGTGCTTCAATCACACTAGTTAAAGGCGATCTACGAGGCATTGCAAGTGCCAGAGCGCTCAGCCACGCGACCGTTCGCAATATCCGGCAGAATCTCTGCTTTGCTTTTGTCTACAATCTTCTAGGAGTCCCGATCGCAGCAGGTGTGCTCTACCCATTCTTTGGAATTCTCCTCAGCCCGATCTTTGCGAGTGCCGCCATGGCGTTTAGCTCTGTATCGGTGATCGCGAATGCACTCAGGTTGAGAACAAGTAAGATCTAGTACTTCCACCGAAGAGGTGGAAGCACCGTAGGATGAGTTAGTGAGTCATCAGGTAGCGGACCATGCTTTCCCAATCTTTCGACTGGATGTATCCGAGAAGCTCCTGAGATGTCACGCCCGTTTCTTTGGCAAAGTCATTTAGATATTGACCAAGCTTGCCCTGGTCAGCTTGAATCGTTAGGCTGGGCCCAAGACCATCCATAAAACCATTCCACTTGAAATAGTCTTTGTAGATCTCTCTCATGCACGCTTTCAGATTCTCGTTAGAAAAAACCGTTCCAAGAAACTTGAAGGGATGGACATGGTTGATTCTAGCTCCAATACCATTCAACTCGCTCTTCTTAAACAGAAGGGATAATTTTCCGTTATCAGCCATCGTCTGGATGATGTAAGCGATGTTATTTTGATCTTCTTCAGTACAGACCAATTCCTTGTAGGAGGGATCTCCGCCAGCATCTACAGGCGGCTTTTTGATAAACGAAGCAATCGGCAATGCAACGACAATCGAGTCCATAATCAGTGCGGAAGTACTCTTGCAATTGACTTTCACAAATTGCACGTGGGCTACGGGAGCCGGAGGGAAATCTATGTTGATGGATACCATTGAACACCTATGAAAATTTTTTTACCAATCTACCTTAATCAAATTTTTAATCCAATACTCAATGAGTCATCAGGTAGCAGACCATGCCTTTCCAGTCCTTCGAGTGGATGTATTCAGTAAGCGCCTGAGGTGCCACTCCTGTTTCTTTGGCA
>JAJFMM010000053.1 GCA_021772165.1 Chlamydiota bacterium
GGCCTTCCAAGCCTCCGTTTTCAAAACGGTAGTTCATGAGACTGCGCATTAGACGGCTGGAGTTTGAAAGAGCCACGAGGCATTGACGCACATCGCCCGGAGGAAGAACGCCTAGCTCATCGCGTAAGATCCCAGTACTACCGCCGTCATCGGCCATCGATACAATCGCAGTGAGCTCTACTGAATATTTTTTCAGACCGCGCAATACAGCAAAATTTCCTGTCCCTCCGCCGATAACGACGATGCGCTTCATGGGATAGTTACCAAATTTCAGTTTCAAACACTGCTCCTCAAGGCGGCGATCGCCTTTTTCAAATCGGGTTGGCTAAAGAGATGATTTCCGCTTACAAGCACATTAGCCCCCGCTTCTACGCATTGTCGTCCTGTTTCTAAATTGATCCCTCCATCGACTTGGATGTCGAAGGGAGGAAGAGATTCGAGATTCAATTCCGGCTGAGCATAAATGCCCCCTTGGCGAATGCGATTTCTGTCGCAATATTCGCGGGTCAGTCGAATCTTCTCGAGCATTTCGGGCATGAAGTTCTGCCCTCCGAAGCCGGGACTGACTGTCATAAGGAGAACCAGATCGATCTCTGTGATGTATTTCTGAACCATCGCAAAAGAGGTTTCGGGACGAAATGCAAGACCGGCTTTGCATCCACAGCGCCGAATGAAGGCGATCGTATCATCGACATCTTCAGTGGCCTCGAAATGAAAAGTGATGCGATCGGCTCCCGCTTCGATGAATTTCTCGACATAGTCGAAGGGATTATAAATCATCAGATGCAGATCGAGAAAGAGGGAAGTCGCTCTATTAATAGCGTCTGTTGCGCGAGGTCCAAGCGTGAGGTTGGGAACGAAGTGACCATCCATGATATCCACATGGATCGAGTCGGCGCCGGCATCTTCAAGACGTTTTGCCTCATCAGCTAAGCGCCCGAAATCGCCGGATAAAATAGACGGTTCAATTCGAATGTGTTTTTTCATATCGCCTCTCCTTACGGAGAGCCTGGACAACTCCATTCCGCGAATCTTGCGGATCTTTTCAACCACACCTCGATTTTCGAACTCGTTAACTTGGATAAAGTTAACTTCGTCCTCCAAATCGTTGTGCGACTGAAAATCTCACGCAATTTTCGCAAAAGCGAGTTATCCAGCCCCTCCTGAGCTATACTCTTATAACTCAGGAACGGCTTTTTTAACCACGATCAATCAAAGTGATCGCTCAATAGCTTCGAGAAATCGTTTTTGCAAAGATGGATCTTCACTTTGAAGAAGAAGACCTGCGCTTCCTTTACCTTCAAAATCGAAGGCGAAAGTAACGATCTGGTGAGACGGTAATTGTAGCTCTTGCAAAAGAGAGGCGATCTTTGCCTTCCAACAAGAATTGATGAGTGGCAACACAGCCATGACTCTCTTCTCTTCCTGTCTAAATTGCCAATCGGCTGTTTTTTTCTGGAATGGCAGATCGCACTTAAGCGATTGAAGAAGAAGCAAAAAGAGCTGCTTGAGATGTTCTGGGTCCATAACGCTACGCATTTCTACCGGAGTCAAACTGTAGAAGAACTTTTCCAGTAAAAGAGAGTGATGTTCCGCTAGCTTTCCGAGAGTCTGCTTCAAAGAAACCAGCACTTCGTTTTGCTTGTGGATCATACCACCGTTATAATCTCTTACCTCACCAACAGCCTTGGTGATCTCTGAGACCATATGATCCCTGGCTCTATAAAGATCGACGGAGTGATCCGATCTTAAGAAGGGACGCGTTTTGAGACTAGCTCTGAAGACCGTCGCTTCTTTGTAATGCTTGCGCCCTAGAGGCCCTACTCGACGAATGCGATCGGGAACGACCTCAAGATCAGTACCGGCACGGGAAAAGAGGTCGGCAATCGACGAGTTCTCAACACTCTGTACCCTGAGAAGAATGACCGTAAAGCAGATCTCTTGTGGGCGAAGCTCATCGAAAGAGAGGATGATTTGCGGCATGTCTGTAACAAAGCGAAGCTGCCGTGCCAAAATCATGATATTGCGAAGCACTTCCTCTTCATTGCGTGGCATGAAAATCGGGTGCGTGAGCTGCTCGACATGATTTTTGAGGTATTCGGGAAGATTGACTCTGAGAGACTGGACCTCCTCGTGAGCAAACTCGCCGCCATCGCTCTTTTCTATCTCGAGATAGTTCATCTGAATCGACGCATCTTTCGAGCGATCAGTAAAAGCGGACCCCTCTACGGCTTTGACTCCGGGAAGATAGCGCAAGATCGCCTCAATCAGATGACTCTGCTCGAACACTTCGTGCTCCCCTAGAAAATTGAGCCCCGCAAGAATCCCCAGAACCGGCTTGCCACTCTCTTTCTTATTGGTAGCAGCGAGCTTCGTTTTGAGAAACTTCATGATCACATGACGCTTGGCGGGAAACACCTCAATGTTCTGCTTGAGCAGTTTTTGTACGGAATAGAGATTCGAGATAATTCTTGTAATGTGATGATAGTCGCGCAGCGTCTTAAAATCTTCTCGGCAAGTCACGAGAAAGTGCTGCATCTGAGAAAAGATCCCCTTATCATAGTCCTTAGATCGACTGTGAATAAGAGAGCCGATCTTCTCCTGAATCATCGCTGTCTTACCATCGCTCGACAATCCTTTAAACTCCAAGATCCTTCGCGCATGATAATGAGATACCACACCCAAGCGAAGCTCTGACTCAATCTGCTTAAGATTTCTTCTCACCTCTTCGAGCTCCTGAATACTCTTGATCTGCACAACAATCTCCGCCACGCTCAAAAGATCTTCAGAAAGACAGGGCAAACGTACATCCGAGGCAAAAAACAGCTCCACATTCATTCGTCTGCGAGGAAGAAGCCATCGGCTCACCATCTCGTAAAGGAAATAACAGGCGTTTTGCCTGTACTTACAAAGAAGCTGAATGGATAGGGTGGTTGGAGCGCGAACAATCTCGGTAGAAGTTACAAGCGGTAGAAGATCGTTGAAACGAGCTTTCAAATGAGGGTCATCTGAGCTATCGAGCAACTCGGAAGGAATCAGTTTGCTGATCAGGTCCTGAGCACCCTCTCTATAATAGACTGCGTTCTCTTGTAGAGGCTCGCACCCAAATTCAAAATTTTCTACAGCTGTAAACATCATTTATTATACCTGTTCATAAGTACACTCTGGTTTTCTTAACGCATCCGAACCGATCGAACTTCCCAACTCAAACCTTCTGCTCTTATCGAAGGGATAGACCTGCAATTGAATGCCATTTCTCTCTGCCAAAGAAATGCAGCGAGAATGGAGAACTCTAGCTCCCCCTTGCATTAAGCCTGTCGCTTCACCATAAGAGAGCCTCTCTAACTTACGAGCCTTGGGATTGAGACGCGGATCACTCTCAAAAATACCGCCGACATCCTTATAGAACTCGACCACTTCCGAGCCTAGAGCAGCGCCCAAAGCAACGGCTGTCGTATCTGAGCCACCCCGGCCCAGCGTGGTGATCTCACCTTTTCGACTTACTCCCTGGAATCCGGCAACAATTGCTACCTGTCCTCTTTCTAAAGTCTCAATAATTCTTTTAGGACGCACCTCTACGATTTTCGCATCACTGTGATCCTCATTCGTGATGATCCCAGATTGGCTTCCTGTAAAACTCATCGCCTCACACCCATGCCTTGCCAGCGCCATAGCCAGAAGAGAAATACTGATGCGCTCGCCTACAGAAACTAGCATATCCTGCTCGCGTCTGGGTGGATTCGGATGCACACTTTTAGCCAGATCTAAAAGGCGGTTTGTCGTATCGCCCATTGCACTAACTACAACTACGAGATGTGCATTCTTTTTCAATTTTTCAGTAATCAGTTCGGCAATCGATAAAAAACAGTGGGGCTCTGCTACACTCGCTCCCCCGAATTTCATGATGCATGGTCTCATTTTTTCCTCCTGAAGCAACTTTTAGGAAGGAAATGATACTACCCAAAAGCTACGCAGGCAATTAAATATTTTGTTCTGCGATAGAAATTTTCAATCTACGAGCGGCCTATGAAAAAATAAAGGGAAAATTTACTTTTCAATTTTGAAGCTAAGAAAATCCTACTAAAAGAAGGAAACCGACATTCAAAAATGATTTCACATGAAGCACAGAATCTGGGGCTTAAGCGGCGACCTTCATAGTGAAGTATGAAAAGAAAAAAATTTTAAAATTTTGTACGAAAATCAGAACCTGAGATGTTTTCTAAGTAATCAGAAATCACAAAAATTAAGCGATGCGATCCAATTAAATCATTTGTTCGCAGCCAACAAATCAGGACAGATACAGAAAAAATTTAATACCATATTGGCATCGTCTGCCTACCCAGGGAGATTCTGAATCATTGCTATTTTTAAGATCGGGAGATCAAATCGTCGCGAGAATGAGATTGAAGGAAGTAGTTAACCTTTTTTCGGTTAGCTACTTCCGAAAGCTCGATCGCAGCAGGCTTGCTCCTCAAGATTGAAAAAATGAATTGTCCAGAGTTTCCCCAGAGAGTCGTACTTGATTATATTGAGAAATGTGTGCTAGCCTTTCTCAATTAAAGCAAGGCGCTGCCGTGTCCGCATAGGTTTTCCCAAAATCTGTGCTTCCACTACCCAGAGTATTGTATAACCAGCTCTCGGCAAATGCCGAACATCATTAGAAACAGGAGAAACCCTCAAAATGTCATCTACAAACCCCACACACGATTGGAACGAAAGTAACATCCTCGACGATGTCGACTTCCAAGAACACGAAGCACGTCAATTCAGAGATCTACTTTACGGCGAAGGCGCAGCAACTGCCGAAGCATCACTCTCTAATTTAACCGCAGGTCAAATTCTAAAGGGACGCGTTGTCGAAATCTCGAAAGACTACGTCGTTGTTGATGTGGGTCTCAAGTCAGAAGGTCTCATATCCGTTTCAGAATTCACCGAGCCCGATGAGCTCGCACTCGGCAATGACGTAGAGGTATTCCTCGACCAAGCTGAAGGCGAAGATGGCCAGATCGTTCTCTCTAAAGAGAAAGCCCGCAAATTTCGTCAGTGGGAACATATCGTCAACCATTGCAAAGAAGGCTCTATCGTCAAAGGTAAAGTCATTCGAAAAGTCAAAGGCGGCTTGATGGTTGATATCGGCATGGAAGCATTCCTGCCAGGTTCACAGATCGACAATAAGAGAATCAAAAATCTCGATGACTTCATCGGCCGAAGCTACGACTTCAAAATCCTCAAAATCAACGTTGAGAGAAAGAACATCGTCGTATCCCGCCGAGAGCTCCTCGAAGAAGAGCGCGTCTCGAAGAAAGCAGAACTTCTGGAAAACATCCAGGAAGGCGCTCTCCGCAAAGGTATCGTGAAAAACATCAC
>JAJFMM010000054.1 GCA_021772165.1 Chlamydiota bacterium
GATCGCCTTCGGCGGCAGGATGTGCAGGATAGAAATGATTTATCCTGCTCATCCTGCCGCCGAAGGCGATCTTGTTTATCCTGTCCTTCTTTTGAACTATCCCAATCTAAACAGGATTAATAGGCTTTCGCGAAAATCACACGTCTTGAGCTAGGCTCTCCCGTAAAGATACAGCGCCCTTTCTCTTCGGGCATATCAAACGGTATGCAGCGTATCGTCACGTTGAGATCTTCTTGGACTTTTTTCTCGTGGACTGGATCTTCATTCCAGTGGCAAAGCGCAAAGCCGCCCTGCTCATCGGCTGCGAAGAATTTGTTGAACTCTTCGATGCTATCGATGCGTACAGTATATTGCTTGCGATAGGCCGTTGCCTTTTCTAGCAGATGATCTTGAATCTCTTGCAAGATTGTTGGGATGCGTATCCCAAGCTGATCTTTAGCTATCTGCGTCTTTTCTTTGTGAGGGCGATCGCGCCTCAGTAGAGAGAGCTCCCCCGACTCGATTTCGCGCATTCCAATCTCGATACGGAGAGGAATGCCCTTCTTGATCCAGCCCCAACTTTTTTCACCGCTGCGTACATCGCGCTTATCGACAATCACTTTTAATGGCGCGCCGTTGTAATTTGCTTTGCCCAGTTCGGCGGCTAAGGTCTCGCAATATGAGAGGACAGCTTCTTTTGTCTCTTCCTTTTGGAGAAAGGGAATGATCACTAGTTGAGAGGCGGCAACGCGAGGCGGAAGCACAAGGCCATCGTCATCGCTATGGGTCATGACCATCGCTCCGATCAAGCGCGTCGTGGTTCCCCAGGATGTCGTCCAAGCATATTCTCTCTCGCCCTGTTCGTTATTGAACTGAATGTCGCTCGATTTGGAGAAATTCTGTCCAAGGAAATGAGAGGTTCCCGCTTGTAGTGCCTTGCGATCTTGCATCATCGCTTCAATCGTATAGGTCGCGACAGCTCCGGGAAAGCGCTCATGAGCTGTTTTTTCACCACAGATCACTGGAATCGCGAGATTGTTGTGACAAAATTCGCTGTAGATTTCTAGCATCCGCATAGTTTCAATTTTCGCCTCTTCGGCAGTGGCGTGTGCGGTGTGCCCTTCTTGCCAGAGAAATTCAGCAGTGCGGAGGAACATGCGTGTGCGCATTTCCCAGCGGACAATGTTGGCCCACTGATTGATCAGAAGCGGTAGATCTCGGTATGAATCGATCCATTTTGAAAAAGAGTGCCCAATGATCATTTCCGAGGTTGGACGCACAACCAGAGGCTCTTCTAGCTCTCCGGCAGGAACCAGCTTGCCTTCTTTGTTTTTTTCTAGACGATGGTGCGTCACAACGGCGCACTCTTTCGCAAAGCCTTCTACATGCTGCGCTTCTTTTTCCAGAAAGCTGAGAGGGATAAAAAGAGGAAAGTAGGCATTTTGGTGCCCCGTTTCTTTGAACTTCTTATCAAGAATTTGCTGGATGTTCTCCCAGATGCCATAGCCCCAAGGCTTGATTACCATGCAGCCACGCACTGGCGAATGCTCAGCGAGATCGGCGGCTTTGAGAACCGACTGGTACCATTCAGGATAATTTTCCGCTCTCGTAGGTTCGATCGCGGTTCTAACTTTCTGTTTCGGCTGATTCATAGGAGATTTATTGTAGTTTGGTGCGTAGATTCTCTGCCAGGCGTTTCTGTATTTCCTCACGCATCGAATGCAAGGCCGTAGTGCTCCAATAGCGATTGAGCGGAGCAAAAGTATAGGCCATCATCGACTGGAGTACATCTTTTTGCGACATCAACACGTCTTTCAAGAGCTCGACCTGCGGCAGGGCCAGCGAAATCGTCCCCTGATGTAGATAGCCATTTTTTCTACGGCGCTGAGCCGCACCCGCAATCTTTCTTCCCTGGTAAACCACGTCGTAAATGGTCGGTTTCGCCATACAAAAATGGTTCGAGCCATGCTCGGAATCTTGAGGAATCAGCTCGATAGGATCTCGAATATGCAAATAATCTCTCATAGTCTCTTTCACCACCTCATTGACAAAGCGATAATTTTCTAAGGTGACCTTGGAAAACCGAGGGTGATTCGCCGGCATGAGAAAAGAAAAAGCGAGGTCCCAAATATGAAAAACAATCCCGCCACCTGTTGGACGCCGCGCTAGGGTCAAACGATGCTTCTGAATTTTGTCGAGATTGAGATGTTTGCTCGGATCAATAAAATATCCGTAGGTCGCGCAAGGTCCATTCCAACGATAGAGATGAAGGATCGGAGATCCATCAGGCTCAAGCTCCGAGAGGAGTCTTTCGTCAAAACGCATGTTGGCGTCGGCGCTATTTGATCCAGTGTCGAGTATCTGTAACATAATTTTTTACTTCACAAAGAATCCCAAAAGGTACTATGAAAAATTTGTTTCAGAGGATAAGGGTTACCGGCCCCCCTTGCAAGGAGAAAAAAATCCTGATATAAGAGGATTGTCTACGGGTTTCCCTCGAAACGCCATAGACGACCTCTAAGTGGCTGGAGGACAAATTTTTAAGTATAATTGCCAATATAGGCTAGAAAAAGATACAATAGTGGTGTTCCCAGAGCGCCTAAAAAAGTTGGAGATCTCATGTTCGATAAATTTACGAATCGCGCTAAGCAAGTGATAAAGCTGGCAAAAAAAGAAGCTCAGCGACTCAATCACAATTACCTAGGAACAGAGCACGTGCTTCTGGGCCTTCTCAAACTCGGCCAGGGGATCGCCGTAAATGTACTTCGAAACCTCAATCTCGATTATGAGACGATCCGTACCGAGGTTGAACGCATCGTCGGGTTCGGCCCGGAGATCCAGGTCTACGGAGACCCCGCTCTCACGGGAAAAGTCAAAAAGGTATTTGAGTTTGCCAACGAAGAGGCCTCAAATCTCAATCACAACTACGTCGGAACAGAGCACTTACTGCTCGCTCTTTTGCGCCAGACTGACGGAGTCGCCGCACAGGTACTCGAGAATCTGAACGTTAACCTCAAAGAAGTGCGCAAAGAGGTCCTTAAAGAACTAGAAACCTTCAATCTGCAACTACCTCCGATGGGCACAACGTCACCTCCGCCATCGCCCTCATCTCGCCCACAGCAAGAGCGAGGCATGCCGCCGTCGAGTGACAAGATGCCGGCTCTCCGCGCTTATGGTCATGATCTGACTGAAATGTGCAGGGAAGGAAAAATGGATCCCGTCATCGGTCGTCGCGAAGAAGTAGAGCGACTGATCCTGATCCTTTGCCGCAGACGCAAAAACAACCCTGTTCTCATGGGAGAAGCCGGCGTTGGTAAGACAGCGATTGTCGAGGGTCTTGCGCAAGCGATCGTATGTGGCGATGTCCCTGACAATCTGCGTAAGAAAAAATTGATCTCCCTCGATCTA
>JAJFMM010000055.1 GCA_021772165.1 Chlamydiota bacterium
ACCGTCATATCCACCTCAAATAGAAAAAGAAGATCGTCTAGAGGTCAGATTATACGCAAGAAATTCATATTCAAAGATTTTACATGGATTTACTCAGAAAACAAAAAACCTCGAGGGAATCCTCGAGGCGTGAACTCTTTAACTGAATGCTTGTTCGGAAGAATTCTTACTTGATTGGAACATTCTGGGCAGCGTCATACATTTTCGAAAGATAACCCTCGCCAAACAGCTGAGAGTCTTCAAGATGGTTATACTCCATTCCAGCATCTACATCATTGTAGTCCTTACCCGGCTGTTTATGATCGCAATAGGCAGAAACTGTGCTTTCTGTGTTCGCTCTCGCGTCATTTAGGGCTTTTATCTCATCCGCACCCGGTCCAGTGTAACCCGGCTTTTGAGCGTCAGCAGGCATAAACTTCTTAACAGCATCGACGTCCGCGCTTATCTTCGCTGCGAGATCTTTCAATGCTTTTGCTTGCTCTGGAGTGATTGTAGGATTTTGCTGATCATTATATAATTCAATTGCTAAAGCATCCGAATCCTTTTTTAGGGCAGCAATAGCTGCTGCTGAACCAGGACTGTTTCCTTGAACAGGACTTGAAGGCATAACACTACTTCTATATACGTTATTTATACCTGAATCTATTGACATATTGTCTCCTTTTAAATTATTAGTTACCTCCATTATACAACTATTTTATTAGAATAGTATTAATAATTACTTTTTACATACGTATGTCGCTTACTGTCAAGTAATTGCATTCTGTCGGGCTGAATTTTTCCCTATAATCGCACAGAACAAGCTAATCTGCAGCTTCTTAAACGAAAAAGGCCCCGAGGAGATCCTCGGGGCACAATATGTGATTTGTAATAGATCTTAGAATTTAACTAGATGGTTGCGCGTCGGGCATATCAGTAGCTATCGGAGGTTTCTCCTCAGCAGGTAGCTCTGGAGGTGGCGGTGGTGCTTTGCGCTGTAGATCTTCTGCGTCCTTCACACGACCTCGCTTCTCTTCCGAATCCCAAGTCCCATCCATGATCTTCCCGATGTCCGTAGAATCTAACGTCTCAAACTCCATCAACATGTCTGTCATGAGCTGTACTTTGTCGCGATTCTCTGTGAGAAGAGCGATCGCTCTCTTATGTGCCGTATCAATGAGTTCACGCACTTCGATGTCAATCTCTTCAGCGATCTTTTCCGAATAATTCTTGGAACTATGAGTCGAAAGCCCTAGATATTGACCCGACTCGGTTTTCTCATCATAGGAGACTTTACCAAGTGTGTCGCTCATGCCCCACTCACAGACCATGCAGCGAGCCATTTTGGTCGCTTGCGTAATATCATGTCCCGCACCTGAAGACATGTCGCCGACGAAGATCTCTTCTGCTGCTCGGCCGCCCATGATCACCACAAGCTGATCGAGAACCTCTTTCTTCCAATAGCTCAAACGATTTTTCTTCGGCATGAAATGTGTTGCACCAAGAGAAAAGCCACGCGGAATGATCGTCACTTTATCAACAGGGTCGCTATGCTCGACAACAAGTCCTGCTATGGCGTGTCCCGATTCATGGAAGGCTGTTGTGAGTTTCTCACTCTCATCCATCTCTAGGCTGCGACGCTCTTTTCCGTAGCGCACTTTATCACTAGCTTCTTTCGCTTCCACTGAGGTCACTGCAGAGCGTCCGTTGCGCGCCGCTAGAAGAGCCGCTTCATTCAGAATATTTTCAAGATCCGCTCCCGATGCTCCCGGAGAGCCTTTTGCTAGATCGTTGAGATTCACCGATGCGTCGATCTTAATTCTGCGCGCATGCACCTTGAGAATCTCTAGGCGTCCCTTTACGTCAGGTAGATCAAGCGTCACGCGGCGATCGAAACGACCGGGGCGAAGTAATGCACGGTCCAGAATGTCCGGTCTGTTGGTTGCGGCCATCAGGATCACTCCCTCTTTCGTATCAAAACCGTCCATCTCAACAAGTAGCTGATTCAGCGTCTGTTCGCGCTCATCATGACCACCGCCAATGCCGGCTCCACGATGACGGCCTACTGCGTCGATCTCATCCATGAAGATAATGCAGGGTGCAGCTTTCTTCGCCTGCTCAAACATATCGCGGACACGACTCGCTCCAACGCCGACGAACATCTCTACAAAATCAGATCCGGAAATCGAGAAGAAGGGTCGATCCGCTTCTCCCGCTACCGCTTTGGCAACAAGCGTTTTTCCTGTGCCCGGAGGTCCGACGAGGAGTACGCCTTTTGGAATGCGCGCTCCGAGTGCTGTAAATTTCGTGGGATCTTTCAGGAAGTCGACGACCTCTTCCAACTCTTCTTTCGCCTCTTCACAGCCCGCTACATCCTTGAAGGTCACCTTGTTGGTATCCCTTGTCATCAGTTTCGCCGGCGATTTACCGAAGTTCATCGCTGAAGAGCCTACGCCGCCTTTCATCTGCTTTGAGAAGATGAAATAGAGGAATAGAATCACGAGCAATACTGGAAGTAGTGTCAATATGTAACTGAAGTAATTCGGCGCAGGCTCCTGACTCTTGAAGGTGCGCTCAAGTACGGTGTTGCGAGGCTGGTCCGGCGCTCTATAGGCAAGTCCCTTATTCGCATCGAAATTGTTCCACTCCGCTTTCGCCTGAGCAAACCAGTGGCTATACGCCTCAGGATCTTGCTTCTCTAGCGCACGAGTGGAGAGCTCTTGATTATTGAAGTACCAGATGACATTGGTCACTTTTTGACGTGCCTTATCCAGGCGCACAACGTTGGTTTCCAGTCCCTGGGATACTTCTCCATATTCCTGCAACTCTTTGACGTAGTTGCGAACGCTGCGGAGGTGATGGAGTCGCACACCATCTTCTTCACTGTTGATCTCTCCAATGATGTTGGAGATCTTGTTCAATCCTAAGCGGTATGTGCTAATCTGCTGGTCAAAGGAGCGGTCCGAGGCTTTGGAAAGCTTCTGATCGAGTCCCTTAAGATCTTGCTTGATCGATTCTGTTCCAATTCCCAATGCAGGAGAGCGTAGGTTGGCAACCAGTGAACGCATCTCTTTGCCAAGCTCATCCACATTGGACTGATTCGGCGCCTGCTGCGCTCGCATGAACGCGCTTTGTACATCGTTAAAATTGACAGGGTCGCGGTCGCCCAAGGAATGGACAACGATAGAATTTTCACTCTGAGCTGTATCGTAAAGAGGCCCAACAACAACATAGCCACCTCGAGGGATCGACTGGCCGCTCAGCTGTAGGAATAGGTCGGCTGCATCAGTAACGCTTTTGCGGGATAGATCGATATCGTGGGTAAGTGTTTCTTGGCGAGTCGTTAGCTCATGGTTCGTATTGAGTAGCTCAAGATAGCGGTAGCGCTCCTCACTCTCTTCACTCGTCTTCTCGCGGAACTTTCCACCAAAGGTAACGAGATTATCGTTTTGGGCAATTTTATGATTCTCTTCGGGTACCGTAAGATGCAGATTGATTAGATGCTCGACCTGGTGGCTAAAGGAAACTTTGCCTAAACGATCGGATGTAAGCGATTGAACCGTCAGCATAATGACGATTGCAGCCAGTAGAAAGACGATGAATCCACCTGGAAAACCGCGTTTTGAATCCTTGCTATTTTTTTCGTTTGCCATATCCCTCAGCGAAGTTCTATCTTATTCTTTTTCTAACCTTTAGAAGTATATCCAAATGAAGAAATTAAATCATCTCTCCACTATTTTCGTAAAGGCCTCAGGTACTTTTTAGAAATTCCCCTGAAGAATTCCCTATATCAAATATTGATTAAATTGTCCTAGTGCCCCGGAGACTGCCGGAGTGGATCCTGTCTATCTAATTGATTTACTGAGAATTAGACTCTACGAAAATTTTAATTATTTTTTCAGAACTGCTTTTCCCAGGATTTAAAAAATTTCCTACCACCTCTTGGTCTTGCAATACAAATGGACAGATCTTTCTTAAGAAGGCTGGAGTTTTTCCATCCCAGGGCAATGCTTTTTCCAGCAAGCGAAGTTCTAGTGAGCTGCTCTCAGCAACGCCGACAGAAGCGCTACCTTCTGCAAAAAGCGAGCGCCATCCGTTTGAATCAGCTCTCCCCTCTCCTATAAACACTCTCCAGTCGCCGGATCTCTTCCATCCCGGCTCTTCCAGAGAGATCGGCTCTTGGAACTGAGGCAGCTTTAGGTGAGGAAGAAAGAAATGGCCTCTATCCAAGATGATGGTTCTTTTTCGTATGTTGATTTCCCAATCTGCGCATTTGTCTCGAATCCCATCGAGAATTTTCTCGAGCACGTCGCGGGAAAGGACAATAGCCTCCTCAGATCCGATGCGCTGCAAGAGATAGCGCAACTCGATACGGGCGATCCCTTCGCAATCGATCCAGATGCCAAAGGGTCCTCGCTTGATTCTCTCTTGCAGCCCTTCGACTCGCGCCGAGAGATACTCGTCGAGCTCCTCTGAGCGAGTGGCGAGGAGTCTCAGGTTCTCGACGAATCTCTTACCAAAGGACTCTTCCAGAGCGGGTAGCAGAGTCAGGCGCATCCTGGCTCGAAGGTAGTGTGGATCGCGATTGGTTGGATCGTCGAGCGCTTCCAGGGATTGATCGGTCAAAAACCGCAGGATCTCCTTTTTTTGCACCTCGAGCATGGGCCGCCAGAGAGGTACGCCTTCAATGATACTTTCAGCTTTCATTCCCCAAAGCCGCGTCAGATGCGCCCCTTCAAGCACGCGCTTGAGCGCTGTTTCCGCAAGATCATCGGCATGATGTCCTAGAAGAACCGCCTGAAACGGGATCTTTTCTCGCAGGGATGCAAAAAAGGCTAAGCGAGCCAATCTCGCTTCTGCTTCCGTACTCTTTTTTTCCAGTCTTGTCGTATGAAAAGGCACGCCGAGCTGTATCGCTTCCTGCTCAAGCTGCAGAGCCTCTTCCCGGCTCTCTTCCCTCCAGCCATGATCGACATGAGCCAGATGAATCTCCGCTTTTCCCCAACTCTTAGCTGCATGGAAAACTGCTTTTGAATCGGGACCTCCTGAGTAAGCAATGAGTAAAGGGCTCTCCCCATCCCATCTCTCGTCGAGGAACTCCTTCACAACTAGAGGAAGTTTCACTAGACTGCTATTCATGTTTCGGTTTCTCCCGGCTCTTTGGCGCTACCTCTTGGTGGGCTATTTGCGCATTTTGATTCTTTCCGTCGCGACTTTTCTCGCGGTCCTGATCGTGACGCGATTTAAAGAAATTGCTCGCTTTACCGCGCTCAGTGGCGACTGGGGCAAGACTTTACTGTTTACAGCTTACCAGTTTCCTCTCATTTTGCCGATGGCAATTCCCATTTCAGCCCTCATTGCCTCGCTGCTTCTTTTCCAGCGCCTGAGCCGCACCCAAGAATTGACCGCTCTTCGAGCCTCGGGGCTGAGCCTCCGACAAATTCTCGCGCCGCTTCTCTTTGCCTCGACTCTCTTTTCTGTCGGCAATTTTTCCATGTGCGCCGAAATCGCCCCTTACTGCCGCCGCGAATCGAAAACCATGCTCTTTCGAGAAACCTCTGCCAACCCCCTTCTTCTCTTGCAGCGCCAGCAGCTCGTCAGACTCAAGCACGCCTTTCTCAACATGCAAATTAAAGAAGAGGGAAAAAGCGCTAGCAACGTAACGCTGATTACCTACAACGACAGCCATAAAAGGCTCAACCTCCTCCAAGCAAAAGAGCTCTCCGTGGAGGGCAGCGAGCTTTTGGGAAAAGATGTTGCGATCCTCACTCATCTCGATTCACCCAAAGATAATTTTGATACCCTCATTGTCGAAAACCAGGCTTCGATGTCGACGGCAGCACCCATTCTCTCACTCTGTCTGAAAAAAAGCTTACCACGTATGCAATCCAACGCAATGACTCTGCGCATGCTGCGTCTGCAAGAAAAACTGGAAAGAAAAAGGCTCTCCTCGAGCGCCCGCTTAGAGATTCTCAGAAGACTCTCGCTCTCTTTAGCCGTCTTTAGCTTTACATTTCTGGGCTGTGCATTCGGGATCACAGCGGGCCGCAACGCAAAACAGAGCTACTTTTCCACGCTCCTGCTCGCATTGACAGTACTGGCTACTTATTTGGCTGGAAAAGAATTTAAATCCTATCCGCTTCTCGCCATCTGCATCTTTCTTCTCCCTCACCCCTTCATCTGGATAGCGTGTATCTTTCGTCTGAAAAAAGTTGCTAAAGGGGCTGCGGCATGAAAATTTGGGAGCGCCATCTCTTCTCTCGCCTGTTCAAAACACTCGCCTTCATCCTAGCTGCGCTTTTCTGCGTCTATGTGCTCATCGACCTATCGATCCACAGCGTACGATTTTTAGCGAGTAAAGCAGGCATTTTAGAAATCTTTTTCTACTACATCCACTCCTTTTCCAGGCATCTAGATCTTTTTCTCTCTCTCGCCTATCTTCTAACGATTCTGAGAGTCCTGACCGATCTCTCGCAGCACTCGGAGCTCATCGCTCTACAGATGGCAGGCCTTTCCAAGAGGACGCTCTCGACGCCTCTTTTCCTGACAGCGCTGAGCCTTACGCTTCTCTCTTACGCAAATGCACAATGGCTAGCGCCGGAGGCACTCGAATCGATCGATACATTCCGCGTTGAACATGCGAAACGAAATAAAACAGCTCTTCGCGAACACGTCAATGCACTCACACTCGATGACGGATCCGAGATTGTGTACCAAACGTTCGATTCCCAGACCAAAACAGTCTTTGACCTCTACTGGATGCGAAATAAAAACAAACTCTGGCACATGAAAACACTTGAGATCGGCCAGCACCCCCTGATAGGAACCCATATCGACTGTTTTCAACGCAATGAGAGCGGCCAACTCGAGCTTATTGAGTCGCATCCGGAGCTGCCCATCGCCGACCTTCCCCTCTCCGAAGCAAGCGCGCTACAAAAATTCATCTCCTTTGAAAACAGGCCTCTTGCAACACTGTTCGTCCAGAGCTTCCAGAAAAGAAGCGCCGACAAGAGCGCCATTCGAGCGCATCTACACTATAAACTCAGCTTGGCGCTGCTGCCACTTCTCATCGCCCTGAGTCTCCCGCCTTTTCTGCTCGGCTTTTCCCGCACGCTACCGGTTTTTATGATTGCGTCTGCCAGCCTCTTTCTTCTCATCGCCTTTCTGACTCTACTCGACGGCATGCTAATTCTCGCCGAAAACAAGGTGCTGCCGCCCGCGTTTTCGATCTGGATTCTCTGGATTGTCTGTTTCATTCCCGCCTTAAGACGATGGATAGACAAGAAATCTGTACGCGTGATTTGATGGAGAAATGGCAAAAAAAACCCCACAAGCATACCTCGATCTCAAAGAAACATCGGCAACGATTCACACCTACAACTCAATCCTCTCTCTTCTACACTGGGATCAAGAAACGTTCATGCCACCCGGCGGCATTATCCCTAGAAGCGAGCAGATAGCTCTTCTTTCCTCTCAAATCCACGACATGAAAACGAGCCGTAAATACCGAGGCCAGCTCGAAAAACTCATCACCCCCTCTACCGGAAAAATAAAAATCAAAGGGCTCTCAATCAGAGAGAAGGCAGCGGTCCGCGAATGGGGTAAAGAGTTTCAACGCTCCAGCAGCCTCCCCTCTTCTTTTGTGAACAAATTCTCGAAACTCACCTCAGAAGCCAGCCAGAGGTGGCAGATCGCCAGAGAGGAGAACAACTTCAAACTCTTCGCTCCCTCTCTAAGCAAGATTCTAGATATGACTCGCGAAAAAGCTGCGATTTACGGCTACGACGATCACCCGTATGACGCGCTTCTCTCAGGCTATGAGCCGTGCATGACGAGTGCAAAAGTGCGCAAAATATTCACGCCTCTAGCAAAAGAGCTCACCCACCTACTCGCGCGTATTCGAGAAAAACCTGTAATCAATGACCGGTTTTTAAGAGGAGCATTCGACGGAAAAAAACAGACTGAACTCGGCCACGCTCTTTTAGCAAAACTTCCCATCGACCCGGCCTACTCGAGACTCGATCTCTCCGCACACCCCTTTTCAGTAGCACTTCATCCACACGACAGCCGCATCACCACGCGCATCTTATCCGACGGCTTCATGAGCAACATCCTCTCCGTGTTACACGAAGCGGGACACTCCATGTATGAGATGGGCCTACCGACAGAAGAGTGGGGCACGCCTCTAGCAGAAGCGGTATCTCTGAGCATCCACGAGAGCCAGTCTCGCTGGTGGGAAACCTTAATTGGACGCTCACTCCCCTACTGGAAGCACTTCTACCCAGAGGTACAAAAAACTTATCCAGCGAAACTCGGCAAAGTACCTCTCGACAAGTTCTATCGAGCCATTAACAAAGTAACACCTAGCCTCATCCGCGTAGAAGCTGATGAGGTCACCTACTGCCTCCATGTCATTTTACGCTTTGAGATTGAAACAGCACTCGTTTCAGGTGATCTACAAGTACAGGACCTGCCGGATGCCTGGAGAGCTAAGATGAAAGAGCTCCTCGGCGTAGAGCCCAAAACGGACAGCGAGGGATGCCTACAAGATATTCACTGGTCTCTGGGTGATTTCGGCTACTTTCCCACCTATGCGCTAGGAAACCTTTTTGCAGCCCACTTCTTTAGCGCTTTTTCTAAAGAGCATCGCAATTGGGACAAGCGCGTGGCAAAAGGCGATTTAGGTTTCATCCGCGAGTGGCTCAAAGTCAATATTCACTCTTTTGGCAAGCAGTACAACAGCGAACAGCTTGCAAAAAGAGTTACGGGTGAGCCGTTCAGTGAAAAGGCCTACTGCAGCTATCTCAAGAAAAAGTATCAAGAAATCTACGAACTATAGAAATTTCTATCCTGCCGACGCGTTAGCGGCGATCCTGCCACC
>JAJFMM010000056.1 GCA_021772165.1 Chlamydiota bacterium
AGTCTATTATGAAATGTAAAACAGCTTTACACCTATGAAATTGATTGATACACACGCCCACCTAACATCTCCTGAGCTATTGCCCAATGTGGATGCTCTTGTCGAAAGAGCTAAGCTTGCGCATTTAGAGCACATTGTCAATATCTGCACAGATCCGATCTCTTTGAAAGAAGGGCTGCTTCTTGAAGAGAGAGTGCCTTGGATTCGCAATGCAGGAGCCACCACTCCTCACGATGTGGAAAAAGAGGGAGAGGAGTGCTTTCCTCTATTTGAGCAGGCTGCACGCGCGGGCAAATTGATTGCCATTGGTGAAACAGGGCTCGATTACTATTACGAGCATTCCAATCGTGAGATGCAGCAGAAATTTTTAGCGCTCTATTTACAGTTAGCGCTCGAGCTCAAACTCCCAGTTATCTTTCATTGCCGCGAAGCTTTCTCCGATCTTTTTTCTATTGCAGATCGAGTGATTGGAAAAAATATTCCAGCGATTCTTCACTGTTTTACGGGCACTACAGAAGAAGCTCTTGCAGTCGTTGAGCGAGGCTGGATGATCTCGTTCAGTGGCATTTTGACCTTTAAGAAGAGTGAAGAGCTGCGCAAAACAGCTCGCCTGGTTCCGTTAAAGCATCTGTTCATTGAAACGGACGCTCCTTATCTTGCGCCTCAAACCAAGCGAGGAAAAACCAATGAGCCTTCGTTCATTGCTGAAACTGCAACAGCTCTTGCAACTCTTAAGAACATTTCATTGGAAGAAATGGCGCAAATTTCCTCTGAAAACGCACGCCGAATTTTTTCTTTTTAAAATCTTTCTTTGTCAAAAACCGTTGCTCTATTACAACTGTGTTTTTCCGGAGGGAGTTTTTCCATGGATGGATCCGCTCGTCGCACCATTCCGACGCCTTTTATCTGGCGTCGTGTTCATTCACTAATGGGACTTTGGCTCGTCATTTATTTGACTGAGCATCTCCTTGTCAATTCACAAGCAGCGCTCTGGATTGGCGATGATGGGCATGGATTTGTTCGACTTGTAAATTTACTCGAATCTCTACCTTATCTACAGGTTGTTGAAGTTGTCTTAATCGGCATTCCTCTTTTGATTCACGCCGTCTGGGGTATCAAACGCATTTTTGTCGCTAAAAGAAATTCAGGAAAGTCAGATGGAAGCAAACCTTCTCTAGGTGAATATAGCCGCAATCGCGCGTTTACTTGGCAGCGGATCACTTCCTGGGTGCTCTTATTTGGCATCATTGCACATGTCGTGCAGATGCGGTTTCTCGATTTCCCCAAAAAAGCTGTTTTGAATTATCAAGAGCAGTCGATGGTCAAAGTGAATTTTGACGAAGGGCTCTATACGTTAGCACCTCGATTGGGCGTAAAGCTCTACTCATCCTCGGAAATTGAGCAGATAGAAAAAAGTTCGTGGCAGGAGACCCTTTCGAGTTTCCATCTGAAGAAAAATCAGGTGGTCGCCGTCTCTGCTACTCCCGGCACAGCAATGCTGCTTACTTTGCGAGATACGTTTAAGAATCCGATCTTAGCTGTTCTCTATACGATTTTCGTTCTAGCTGCGGCTTTTCATGCGTTCAACGGCTTTTGGACCTTTCTCATCACCTGGGGCGTGATTCTTTCTATGCCGTCGCAGAAGTCGATGACGAAAGTAGCTCTAGTGGGTGTGCTCGTCCTCTCCTTTTTAGGACTCGCTGCTATTTGGGGCAGTTACTGGATTAATTTGAGATATTGAATGGCAAAAAAAGAAGTGATCGTTGTGGGTGGTGGTTTAGCTGGTCTTTCCGCCACGATTAAACTCTGTGAAAAGGGTTGCAACGTCAAACTCATCTCTGTAACAAAAGTGCGAAGATCGCATTCTGTCTGTGCTCAGGGTGGGATCAACATCGCTGTGAATCTAAAGGGTGAAGATGACTCTCCGATCATTCACGCTTACGATACGATCAAGGGTGGTGACTTTCTAGCTAACCAGCCTCCCGTTCTAGAAATGTGTTTGGCGGCGCCCTCTATTTTACGAATGCTCGATCGCTTTGGCTGTCCATTCAACAGAACGATGGAAGGAAATATCGATTTCCGGCGCTTTGGCGGTACGCTCTACAATCGCACAGCTTTCTGTGGCGCTTCTACCGGCCAACAGCTGCTCTATGCCCTCGATGAACAAGTGCGTCGCTATGAAGCGAAGGGTCTTGTCACTAAGTTTGAAAATCATGAGTTTCTCCGTCTAATTCAGGATGACGATGGACGAGCTCGCGGTATCGTCATGCACGATCTTTTCAATCTTAAGCTCCATGTTTTGAAAGCTGATGCGGTTGTTTTTTGTACCGGAGGTATTGGCTTTATCTATAAAAAATCGACTAACTCCACGTTTTGCACGGGGGCTTCGAACGGCCGGCTTTACATGCAGGGCATGCACTATGCGAATGGAGAGTTCATCCAGATTCATCCGACGGCGATTCCCGGTGTCGATAAGATGCGTCTGATGTCGGAGTCGATCCGCGGCGAAGGTGGTCGGATCTGGGTCTATGGAGACTCTTCCAAGCAGATCAAGTATCCGGATGGCACCATGCATCCTTGTGGAAAGACCGGCGAGCCCTGGTATTTTCTCGAAGAGATGTATCCTGCCATTGGAAATCTCGTTCCTCGCGATATTGGCTCTCGCGAAGTGCTGCGCGTTTGCGAGGCGGGTCTTGGTGTTGAAGGCGGCATGCAGGTCTATCTGGATGTCACGCATTTGTCAAAAGAGAAGATTCACAAGCTTGAATCGGTTTTAGAGATCTACCAGAAATTCACAGGGGATGATCCTAGAAAAAAACCGATGAAGATCTTCCCAGGATTTCACTACACCATGGGGGGCGCGTGGGTCGACTGGCCTGCCGCTGATGATCCCGATCGCTTTTCTCGCTATCGCCACATGACGAATCTCAAGGGCTGTTTCAATGCGGGTGAATCCGATTATCAGTACCACGGGGCTAATCGTCTTGGTGCCAACGCTCTTTTAGCCTGTATTTATAGCGGCCTTGTTACCGGTACTGAAGTGCCGCGCTATATCGATAATCTAGACAAGGGCTTTGCAGATGTGCCTGCCGCCTGTTTTGAAAAAGGCCTGGTCCAGGAAGAAGATATCCAGAAAGATCTGTTGAGCCGCAAAGGTTCTGAAAATGTGCACAACCTTCACAACGAACTAGCCGATTGGATGGTGCGCAATGTCACTGTGAAAAGAGACAATGAGAGCTTGCAAAAGACGATCGGGAAGATCAAGGAGATTCGAGAGAGATACAATGCGATCGAACTGGGCGATAAAGGGACAACGCTCAATCAGACGTATGTGTTCGCGCATCAGTTTCGCTCGATGATCGAGATCGCTCTCGTCATTGCAAAAGGTGCTTTATTGCGCGATGAATTTCGCGGGTCGCACTATAAGCCGGAGTTTCCTGAGCGAGACGATGATCATTGGCTCAAAACAACGATCGCATCGTATGACGCTGACAAAGATGAGCCGGTTATCCGATATGATCCCGTTGACATCCGTCATCTCGATCCGATAAAGAGAGACTATACGCA
>JAJFMM010000057.1 GCA_021772165.1 Chlamydiota bacterium
CATAACTTTGTGCACATTGCGACAGAGGCGCTCTTTGATCTCTACAAGCCGAGCTTCTTCGAGACGCTCGAGCTCGATTGCGTCGGGGTAAAAACATCGCAGTTTTCCTACAGAAGACTCAAAGGCGCAGATCCTGTCGCACATGTCGAGATGGCCTCCACCGGAGAAGTGGCGACCTTGAGCGACCATTTTCTCGATGCGTTTTTCACCTCCTGGCTTGCCACAGAGCAGAGCATCCAAGGCAAACGCCTCCTGGTTAGCGCAACATCAGATCATCGCCTGAAACTCGTTGAGCCTCTCCAGAAGCTCGAAGAGCTCGGCTGGGATCTTTATGCAACGCTTGGAACGCACGATTTTCTTGCGAAGCGCGGCATTGGTTCGCGCGCTGTCTTCAAAGTCGGAGAAGGCACCGAGCCCAACGTCGGCACCCTCATTGAGAAAAAACAGGTCGATCTCATCATCAATATCCCGAAAAACAACTCGACAAGACTCTCGGAAGGCTTTAAAATCCGCCGTCTTGCGATCGACCATCTGATTCCTCTCATCACAAATGTGCAGCTTGCAACGGTGTTTCTGCACTGCCTGACAGAGATCGATCGAGATAACCTCCCGGTGAAATCATGGCGAGAGCTGCTTCATGGAAAAATCGTCTGATCCTGCAGGGGATCAAACTATTCAGCTCTATCCGAAAAGCAGCAGCTACTCCTGAGCGCATTCTCATCCTCTCAACAACTGCTCTCGGAGATACTCTCTGGGCAACACCGGCACTCACAGCGCTGAGACAATCTTTTCCTCACGCGCACATCGCCGTCCTAACCAGCCCCGTCGGAATGGAGCTCTTGGCTTACAATCCGAGCGTCGATCAGCTGATCCTCCTCAAAGAGCCTCTGTTGCCGCGCCTCTTTTCCCTACGCGCCACCTTAAAAAAAGAGAACTTTGACACAGCGCTGATTTTCCACACCTCGCAAAGACTCGCATTGCCGCTCTGTGCGCTCAGCTCGATCCCGCGCATTGTAGGAACAACAGGAATCAACAAAGGACTCGACGCGCTTTTGACCAATCCCGTTTTGCCGCGCTATGAACATGAGATCGAAAGACGGCTAGGGTTAGTAGAAAAATTGGGCGCCAAAAGAGGTACCGAAACACTATCCTATTACGTCCAGCCTCAAGAGCGCATACAGATAGAGGGAAAATCTCTTGTCGCCTTTCATCCCGGATCGAAAGAGCCCTTTCGCCGCTGGCCACCCGCGCATTTTGCAGCCGTTGGCCGCACCCTGATCGAGCGCTTTGGCAGCCAGATCTACCTGACCGGCACGCGATCCGAGCGCCCCGTTCTCGAGGAGATCCAGCGCCTATTGCCCGAAGCGCGCATTGCGGAAGGGCTCTCTAGCGTGCGCAAGCTCGCAGCTTTTCTCGAAAACATGCATCTCGTTTTGAGCAATGATACGGGCCCCTTTCATCTCGCAGCTGCGCTGAACAGACCGACTGTCGGGCTCTATGTTTCGACAGATCCCGCTCTTTGCGGTCCTCACAAAGCAGCTCTCACCAGAATTATTTCAAAACGTCCTACCTGCTCGCCTTGCCTCAAGCGCAGCTGCGAAAAGCCGTTCTGTTTTCTGCAAATAGGAAAGCAGGAAGTGATTGATCTCTGCACAAAAATTCTCGAAGAAAACCTGAACAGATAGAAATGCCTATCTATATCCTGCCGACGCGTTAGCGGCGATCCTGTTATTGCCTGTAGTAAAAAGTGTGTTTGTCCAACAGAGAAAACAAGATCGGCTGCGCCGGCAGGATCCGCTACGCATCAAAATCGAATCATCCGTTTGTAATAACAAAGCAAGAGCTTCCGTGCAAACCGAGCGCTCCTCTGCTATCTTTGCTCGGGAAAAAACGGATACTTAAACCATGAAATCCGCTTTTACAGGCCGCGATCTCATTTCACTCGCCGACCTCTCGAAACGAGAGATCGAAGAGGTGCTGCAAGTTGCCGCCTCCTTCAAGAAAGAAGGCGTGCCCGAAGAGCTTCTGAAAGGAAAAATCCTCGCCTCTTGTTTTTTTGAGCCTTCTACGCGTACACGCCTCTCTTTTGAAGCTGCTATGCACAGACTGGGCGGCTCTGTCATCGGCTTTTCAACAAGCTCGAGTACTTCTGCGCAAAAAGGGGAATCGATCTCCGATTCGATGCGCGTCATTGCGAACCTGTGCGATCTGATCGTCATTCGCCATAACCTGGAGGGCTCTGCACGCGCTGCAGCAGATGCCGCTTTCAAGCCGGTGATCAATGCGGGCGATGGCGCCAACCAGCATCCGACACAGACCCTGCTCGATCTATTCACAATCCGCGAACTGCATGGCAAGATCGATGGCTTGCAAATCGCGATGCTCGGGGATCTGCGCTACTCGCGCACCGTCCACTCTCTCGCATTGGGACTGGCTCACTACGCAACTCGCCTCTATTTTATCTCCTCACAAGATCTCTCACTGCCCGAAGAGATTGCAGAGAGTTTGCGAAAAGCCGGCATGAAGTTTTCCTACCATACCGACTTGGAAGAGGTGATGCCGAAGCTCGACATCCTCTACATGACCAGACGTCAGATAGAGAGAAGTTCGCTGCCTGAAAAGGTGCCCTTTGTCCTGCGTAAACAGCACCTGGAAAAAGCAAAAGAGTCGCTCCGTGTGATGCATCCACTGCCGCGCGCAGGAGAGATCGATCTCTCGGTCGATGCATTGCCTCAAGCCGCCTACTTCCAGCAAGCTGCAAACGGCCTAACCATTCGCCAAGCTCTTTTGGCTCTCATTTTAGGTGGACTTTGAAAGAAAAAACCCTTTCTGTCACGGCTATTTGTGAGGGCACCGTCATCGATCACATTCAAAATGGTCAGGGCCTGCGCATTTTACGCCTGATGAAGTTACTCAGCGCGCCTCCGGTGACTCTCGGACTCAACCTGAAGAGTGAGTCGATGGGACTCAAAGACATCATCAAAATAGAAAACGTCTTTCTCTCATCGAGTCAAACGGCACAGATCGCACTCTTTTCGCCGGAGGCCACGGTCAATGTGATCCAAGACTACCAGATCACCTCGAAATACAAAGTGAGTCTGCCCGACACCGTCGAAGAAATCCTCTCTTGCCGCAATCCCCTCTGCGTCACTCAAGATGAAAGGCTCCCTGCTCGGTTTGCTATCCTAGAAATTCGAGGGCGCGTCCATCTGCGCTGTCAATTCTGCGAAAAACTCCACGCTCGGGAAGATCTCGATGAGTGAGCTAAAAAAGATTCAGACAACCGATGGCCATCGCATCGACTGTACCATCCCGGACGGCGAGACAGATGTTATCGACGCATCGTACCTGATGCTCTTCCCTGCGCTCATCGACCCGCATGTGCACTTTCGCACGCCGGGAGCTGAGTACAAAGAGGACTGGACCACAGCCTCAAAGGCAGCGATCCGAGGCGGAGTGACGACAGTCCTCGACATGCCGAACAACTCACCGAGCTGCTCGACGATCTTTACCCTGGATGCGAAAGAAGAGCTGGTCCAGAAACAGCTGCTCGAAGCAAAGATTCCTCTACGCCACGCCTTCTACCTCGGAGCCGACAAGCGCCACCTCCAAGAAATCCCTCAACTCTCACATCGTGTTGCCGGGCTAAAAATCTACATGGGCTCTTCGACGGGAGAACTCCTTGTCGACGATCCTTCTGCCCTCTTGGATGCTTTTCAGATTTGTGCGGAAAATGATCTTCTCGTCGCCGTCCACGCAGAAGATGAAGCTCTCCTAAAAGAGCGCGGCGAGCTCTATTCGGGCAGATCTGATCCTGCGGTCCACTCGAAGATACGCAGTCCGGAAGTAGCAGCCATAGCTGTTGAGCAAGCGATACGCCTCGCTGAAAAAACAAAGGCCAGACTCTACATCGCCCATGTGAGCAGTTCAGCAGAGCTCGCTCTGATCCGTGCTGCAAAAAAACAGGGCTTAGCAGTGTACGCAGAGACAACGCCGCATCATCTCTTTCTCGATGAGTCCGCCTACGAAACGCTCGGCACACTAGCTCTGGTCAATCCACCACTTAGAAGTAAAAAAGAGCAAGAAGCGCTCTGGGAAGCGATCCATGATGAGACGATCGATACGATCGGCACAGATCACGCACCGCACACACTCGAAGAGAAGAAGAAGCCCTACGGCTCTGCGCCCTCAGGATTTCCCTCGATTGAGTTCTACTTCCCACTTCTCCTCAATGCTTATGCTGAAAAGAGGCTCTCTTTAGAGCAGATCGTCTCTTTAACACACACGCGGCCGCAGGAGATCTTCCGCTTGCCGCTCAACGATGATATTGTTGCAGTTGATTTGGAGATAGAGCGCACCATCGAAGCCTCGATGATCCGCTCAAAAGCTGGCTGGTCGCCCTATCTAGGCCGCACGCTCAAAGGCTGGCCAATCTACACGGCCTGCCAAGGCCGTCTCTTCGATCTGGCAAAACTTTAAAAAGCTTTCGGACTTTTTCTAAGTCAAGACTGTCCTGAGAAAAGAAGTATCGGCATTGCCATTCCTTCGCTTTCAGGGCACTTCTGTTGTCCGGGTTAATCCAAGGGGCATAGACTCTAAATGCACCTTTTCCTCTTGCGCCTCCGTTGCCCATAACGCCTTGCTGAATCAAGATATCCTTGTCAAAGACGAATTGGCCTCTATGCGTAGTATCGGACACACTCACAACAAGGAACTCCACCCCATCCTTACTATTAAAAGGAACATAAGAATCTCCCAGGTGAGGTCTTTGCCATACCGTAACAAACTGCCCCACTTTTACAGGGGTTGTTTTAGCCACACGAAAAACGACTTTACGATTGTCAAGTTCAAGCCGGCAAGCCCCATAATCTTTGCTTTCCTGTTCCACAAATACATTCATTATCATCATCCCAGAGGGGTGATACACATCCTTAATAGCATCAGCTAATTGTTTGGGAGTAGAATTCATATCGGGCTCGTTTGTTTTCACCTGAGTTCCTTGTTTCATCGACAACATATGAAATATCCCAACATCTGGTTCAGTTTGACTTCTTCTAAATGGTCTGTCAAGACCGGCTCTTCGATCTGGCAAAACTATAGCGCTTCCTTAAGTCCCTCCTTTCAAAAAAAAACGAACTTCTCTATCTTGTGCCACAAACTCCTGTGCTGCCATGATTTCAAAGAAGACCAGTTTCCTTGTATTTGTCCTGCTACTGACGGCCTTTATTCCGAATCTTGTTCGCACCGTTAAACCCATTTTAGAAGAGCGCCTACCCGATCACTTCAGCGTGAATAAAGTAGCCATGGACGTGCAGGGAGATTTCCCCACTTACAAGATGCCGGATCTGACAAAAATAGCAAAGCAGCCCTTCCAATACATTGGTCACGGCGCTCAAGCCGTAGCTTTTGTCAGCGAAGATGAGCGCTATGTCCTAAAGTTTTTCCTGAAAAGAAGCATGCATGGAAAAAAGCGATTTCCCATTCCGAAGCCAACGCACTGGATCGCCAGCCATCGCAAAAAAAGACATGAACGGCGCAAGAGTATCTACCAGGCGAGTCTCTTTAAGACGATGAGAAACTACATCGCTGCCTTTGATAAACTCAAAGAGAGAACCGGCCTGATCACTATGCATCTCAATGCCTCCGAGGGCGAGCTGCCGACAGTAACACTCTTAGATCAATTTCAAAAAGAGCATCAGATCGATCTCAACCGCGCTTCTTTCGTCCTGCAGAAAAAAGCTCTTCTCGTCAAACAGAAGCTAGCGCAGCTCTCGAGCCTAGAAAAAGCAAAGGCTCTTCAAGCTTTGGAAGATTTCTTTGAAATCCGTGCACGTGCAGGATTTGTCGATATTGAAAGGAGCTTCATGATCTAGGC
>JAJFMM010000058.1 GCA_021772165.1 Chlamydiota bacterium
ATCGATCCTTTGTCTGAATTACCTGAGCGCTCGAGCAGTTTGGGCAAGGTAGCAAAGACAGAGGGTGTATAACCTGCACGTGCGGGCGGCTCGCCGGCGGCCAGGCCAATTTCGCGAAGAGCACGAGCGTAGCGTGTGACAGAGTCCATCATCAAGATGACGGATTTGCCCTGGTCTCGGAAATATTCTGCGATCGCAGTGCCCACATACGCTGCATTGAGACGCATTTGCGCTGCTTGATCTGAGGTGGAGACGATGATGACAGAGCGTTTCATGCCCTCTTCACCCAAGTCGTTAACCAGAAACTCGCGCACTTCTCGACCGCGCTCACCGATGAGCGAGATCACATTGATGTCAGCCACGGCGTTGCGTGCGATCATGCCGAGCAGTGTGGATTTACCGACACCTGCAGCAGCGAAAATTCCGATTCTTTGTCCCTTGCCGCAAGTCAATGCGCCGTCTAAACAGCGTACTCCTACAGGCAGAGGCTCATCGATCATCTTACGTGTCAGGGGATCTGGTGGAGTGTTGATGACCGGATAGCTCTCTTCTGTTTCCAGCTCGCCTTTTCCATCGATCGGTTGTCCGACGCCGTTGAGAACGCGCCCTAACAGTTGATTGCCGACTTTGATGTGCATCGGAACGCGCATCGGAATGACTTCGGAAGAAGGTCCAATGCCCTTCATATCTCCCATTGGAGAGAGGATCACCTCATCTCTGGTAAATCCTACGACTTCAGCTGCAAGAGGCTCTCCCTGGCGTTTAATCAGGCAGATTTCGCCCATCTTGACTTGAGGGACAATGGCTCGGATCAGCATACCGATCACTTCGGTGATGCGACCATGTACCGTTGCGAGCTCCACATCCTCCAGGTGAGCCATTAGATTATCGAAGGATGCGTTTGAGTCCATATTAGAGCTGCGTATTGAGGATTTGCGTCAGGGAAGAGATCACTTTGCTAAGCAGTGTCGAGGAGTACTCGATCTCCTGCTGCGCCTGGTTCATTTTAATCTGGAGCAGCATCATATCAGCAGGTTTCAAGTTGGTTCCCTTGGCGCTGATATCCATTAGCTTTGACTTCGCTGCATCCAACTGATTTTCTCCATCGGAAACAAAGCTGATGAACTTCTCAATCGGTCCTCCGGTATGCGGTGGCATTGGAGGAGGTTCGACTCCCAGCTTTGTATTGACCGCGCGCAGATAGGTGGATGTGTTTGAGAGTTTGTTGCGCAAAAGGTGTTTCTGCGAATTTGTGAGACGAAGATCCTTCGTATTCAGCTTATTCTTCAGGTTGCCCATGCTGTCTTGTGTTGAGCCTACTTGTGAGGCGACAGAGTTGATAGAAGGCGCGCCTTGGGCGCCAGGAGGACCTTGCGGCACTTGTGCAGGAGAAGGGCCTTGAGGAGCCGTAGCGCCTCCCTGTGGAGGAGTTCCGGATCCTTCCATTTTCGACTCAAATCCACCTCCTTGAGGCGTTGTAGGAGCTGAAGGACGGCCCGGCGTAAGCGGTTCGCCGGGAGTGATGGCGTCTGTTCTATCTGGTGGAACTGTCATAGTTTATTTATGTTTTTTTTCGCCTTGGACGGGCGTAGGTGATTTTTTAACAAATGTGTCCACGAAATTGATCGCTGTATTGGAGAGTGTCTTGATCGTCGGATCTTTTGAATGAGTCGTCTGCTCAAGAATTTTTTCCCCTTTTTCCATTGAGGTGGGCGCTAAGCTCATGCTGATGCCGAGAAAAGCTTTTGCCATCTCATTTTTCGGATCTTTCTCCAGCACTTCTTCGAACACTTGGCAAGCTTGCTTAAGATCGAGTTTGTGTAGGTGCAGGTATCCTACTCCTACTTTAGGCATAGGATTGCTCGGATCGAGCAGTTCAGCTGACTTGAATAATTTCAGAGCAGCATCTTCGTCCGCTTGATTGACGGCGATGAAGCCGGCTTCCAGTAAGAGAACGAAGTCTTCTTTGTAGTTTTTCCAATGTGACATGGTAAATCCTTAAGTCGTTATTGGGTTTTCTGGTTGCGGATCGCGTTACTGATCACCGTATTGACCTGAGAGATCACGTTTGAGATCGATTCGCCGACCTGTGTTATCTGGGACATCTGAAACTGCAATAGAATGAATTGTCCTGGATTTGCCTGGCACATCTTACTGGCCAATTTTTTTACCTGACTCATCAAGCCCGACTGTAAATTCTTGTAGGCTTTGATAAGAGAGGTAAATGACAGTGTTGTCATTTTCATGGGGACGTCTCCTATTTCCCGATTTTCTTGATCACTTTCGTTAGGGCTGTGTAGCCGTGCAAAAGAATTCCTAACTTGTCGAAATCCTTTTCACCGGCACCGTCTCTCAGTGCTTGTTTAATTTCGTTAATGCATTTGTCTGCTCTGTCGAGCAGTTCTTTGCTGCGCTTGGGATGTTCGTGAAGTTCAAGCTCCAAATCGAACATAAATTTTTTCCCATCTTTTTCTTTTTCCATACCGTACATCCAGTAACTCCTCTTTCCGTCATCTTTTAACGGGTATAGTCGATTTTATATTTCAATCCATCTTTTTCAAGAAGAATCTCACTTGTCTCTATGGAAGTGATTTTCATTCCATTGAGTGATTCGCCGAGTGTGTAGATATGTCCGTTGATAACGGCGCTATAGCCTCGTTGATCATGCATCGAAGATCCACTCACTGCATACTGTTTTGACACATCAATACTTGCTTGACCAGGGCTGGTTGCCGTAGCGAAGTTTTTCACAGCTTTTACGCCTTGCAGCTTATTGAGTCCTTTCACCAATTTTTTAAAATCAGACTCCTTTTTCTCGCTGTAAAGACCCATTAAAAAGACAGTTCCGCTGGAAAGCTGTGCATTGACCGCGCCGAAGCCGGAAGAGTGCAGCAGCCCCCCGATCTGAGCATCGAGGACATCTTCAACAACAATCTGATTTTGCAAGAGATCTGTGTAGGGGAAGTTGCTCATCAAGTATTCGGAAATTTGCACATTTTCTTGACTGGTTTTGACGTAGCCGTGAACGATAAAATGTCCGGGCTTCGTCGCATTTACCTGCACCCCTTGCCAGTCTGTGTGTGTGGTGAGTACATCATTGATCGACTTAGAGGCGCCTTCATCGATGATGATGTTGTTCTCAATGCTGGTAATCGAAGAGAGTTGAGCTAAATTGTAGTGTAGTTCCTGAAAGCCGACGTTTGTCATCACATGACCTGCTAAAAAGAGACTGCCGTTGGCCGGATTGTACACGTAGTTGACACCTGGGTAGTTTTCCAGGGCGTCTTGGATTGCGCTTTTAGAAGTTTTTTCAGCAACTTCCACGCCTTCTGATTTGAAGAGGGAGAAAAAGCTTAAAAAGACGATGAGGAAGATCGCAGCAAGTGCGCCGCCAAAGATCAGATGTCTTCCGGGGATCTTCTGTTTTTTCCAATCGATCTCTTTTTTCCCAGATTTTTTAGACGCTTTTTCCTCTTCTTGATCGTGGGCGTCCTTTCCTGTAGCTGTACGGCCAGCTTCATAAGCGGGCAGAATGGGAGAGTAGATCGTTTCTTGCGCAGCTTCGCGGTCGATGATCAGGAAGATCGTCGTTCCCATCGCGATGAGATCTTGCGAGGTCACGTGCTGTTTTTCCGCAATCGGCTCGCCGTTGACAACGGTAGAGTTTTTGGAGCCCAGATCTTCAAGCTCGAGAATGCCGTCGGCAGAAATGGTGAGACGGGCGTGATTGCGAGAGACGCTTAAATCTTGAAAGACGATGTCGCATGTGCTGGAATCTTTTCCGAGAAGATAGCTACGCCCTTTTTCGAGTCCGATTTCCGCGCCCGCATTCGGTCCGCCGATCACTTTCAGAACAAGTGGCGTTTCCGCAAGCAGGTTGAACGGCATTTCGGTTTCAGCACCGAGATCTTCAAAGATGGTGTCGTAAGCTGTCTTCGAGGTTTCTTGAGCATCTGAGTCGTCGAGGGAGGGCTCCTCTTTTTGTTCAGCGGCAGCATCACTCTCATCGGGAGCTGTTGCAGCTTCGAGAGGTTCTGGTTCAGGTGGGAGCTCAGGCTCTTCTAAATCTCCGAAGATATCGTCATAGCCGGTTTGCGCTTTTTTCCCTTTTTCTTCGGAAGGTGGGCTCGCTTCGTCAGAAGGAGCTTCTTCAGAGAAAAGGAAAAACGTATTTCCGATCTTAACGCGATCGTTTTCTTTTAAAGGCTCGTTAGCTTTGACGGGTTTGTCGTTAACGAGAGTCGGATTCGTACGACTGAGATTTTTAAGAAAAATTCCGTCGTCTGTCTTTGTAATACGCACATGCTTTCTAGAAGCTGCGCTATCTTCAATGACAAAATCGGCTTCGTCGGGATCTCTTCCGACGATCCATTCTTCTCCCTCTTCGAGGTCGAAGACAACGCCTTTCAGCAAGCCTTCTTGTGCTATCAGGTGGGGCATGAATTATTTTTCCTCGAACTTCGTCGTTTCTTCGCGCCAGTAAGCAACGTAATTGACAAAGTCTTCAATGCTTTCTTTGAAAGTCTGATAGTCCATGTCATACGAGAACCCTAGAGACAGTGTCAAGAGTTTCTCGTCGGCATCCATGCCAATTCGTGCTCCGCCCGTTCCTTGTCCGAGAAAATTAGCGCGCATTAAGTAGATGTACAGATCTTCTCGTTTTGTGTCAGGAGTCGGAGAAATTTTAGATTGAAGAGCAAATCCAGGAGAGAGATCATGCATAATAAAAGAACACTCCGGGTTGATCGTGAGGACAGCACCTTTTTCAGGGTCAATGTTCGGACATTCAATTCCGAGTTCACCGCACAATTGTTCCAGATGTTGATTTAAAGCCATGTGTGAATTGCAGCTAGTGCATCCCTATCTCCAGGCGATTGACGTCCCCGCCCTTAAGTCAATTATTCACTGGATGCGAAAATCAAACAAGGGAAATCCTGGAGAAATTTTGAATAGCGTTTTTTGACAGATCAATCGCTCTGGAGTGATTTGTAATTGATCTTGCCGTTGCCCAGTCTGGGCATCTCTTTGAGAAAATGTACATCATGAACTCTTAAAAGATTGCTCATCCCTGCCTCTTTGAGAGAGCGATTCACTCTTTCCAGTTCGATCTCTTGTGTACAAAAGAGTGTTAGAACTGTTTTTCCGTTCCCTTCTTTTGCGACAAGCGCAAGAGCTGCTGCAGGAAACTCAACTTGCAGAATCGATTCGAGCGCTTGCAGATGGACGAGCTCGCCGCCTATTTTTATCGTGCGACTGAGTCTTCCTTCTAAAATCAGGGCGCCGTTTTGCTGCACTCTTCCTAAATCTTGTGTGTTGTACCAATTTTTATTGCGAAGGTGCACAAAGGGCTGCTTCCTTTTATGCAGATAGCCTTTAAAGACATTGTCTCCATGGGCAAGAATCAGTCCGCTTTTCCCCTCGGGTAAAATTTGCAGTGTGTGTGGATCTACGATGAGCAGTTCTACACCCGGCAAAGGAAAGCCGACACCCTCTCTCTGGTTAGAGAGCGCATTGAGCGTCAAACAGGGGCTGCATTCGGTCACGCCATAGCCTTCGACAAGAAGAGGCTTCTGTGGAAGTTCTGTCACTTTATCAAACAGTGGGTCGGGTGCTTTTTCCGCGCCGACGATATAAAGACGCGTCGTTTGAATCTGCTCAGGGGATGCGATTTTCAAAAGGGCCGATAAAAACGTAGGCGTCGTAATGAGCACCGTTGCGCCCCAATTTTGTATGAGCTCTGCGTTCTGTTCAAAATCGAGAATGTTCGGCATGTAGATGCCTCGACAGCCAATCAAGAGAGGCAGAAGATTGCCCACGGAAAAACCGTAGGCGTGAAAAGCGGGTAGGATGCCGAACAGCACATCTTTTTCTGTGAAATCGAGCGCTCTTGTTTGTGAAGAGAGATTGGCGAGAAGGTTGCGATGAGAGAGCGGCACACCTTTAGGTAATCCCTCAGTTCCACTTGTAAAGAGCAGTACGGCCGTTTCCTCGGGATCTCTCTTGTTGCCGAAGTGGCGCAGAATCTGCGCGCCCTCTTTTCTTGCAAGCTCAAGAGAGGCTTGCTTCTGCTTTGAGGAGAGAGAGTAAAGAATGTCATTGAAGAGATAGACTTTTTGTTCCAGCTCAGGAGAGAGCTCCAGCTGTAGATGCTCTAGAAAAGGCCCTGAGGTAATGATGCCGGAGAGTGAGGCGAGCTCAGCTGCACTTTCAAGGTGCTTTGGTCCTAAGGTCCAGTTGAGCAGAGCCGGTGTTTTCCCTGCTAATAGAAGAGCGAGGTAGATCACGTTGAACTGAACGGAGTTATTTAAAAGAATGCCGATCTGTTTCCCGGGTAATTTCTTGAAGGGCTCCGCCATGCCTACCACAGCGCTTTTGAGCCGCTTATAAGACATGAACTCCGTGGGATCCGCACAAGCAATCTCTGAGCCCATTCGATCGCAAATAGCAAAGAAGGCTTCCAGGATCGTTTTCTCTGTGGGCTCCTTTGGGGCAAAGGCTTTTTTGCGCTCGCGTATCCAGGCAGCGTGCTGTTTTTCATGCAGCGCTTCACGGTCTGTCGGTCGATACCGCACGATCCCATCGAGAATGTCCTGGACCGTCACGAGCCTGTCGAAGGGGATGTAGCGATCAAATGCCTCTCGCGTCCAGACCGTCAATTCCGTCACATCGAGAGAGTCGAGCTGAAGATCTTCATAGAGATTTTGGTCGGGATGAATCTTCTGCCTTTTCTTTCCTGAGAGCTGAGCGAGTTTTGTGAACACCTGGTCTTGGATGGCGGAGAGCTGCTCTTCACTACTTTCTCGAAAAGGCGGCTGTTCACCTCGAAAATGCGGAATGAAATGAGGCTCATTCTCTTTTGTGAAGAGAGGCTGTTTGGAAAATACGATCGTGACTTTTCTCTTCGGCATGAAGAAGAGACAATTTTTAAGCAGTAACCAGACAATACGTCCCATGCTGAGTCGACCAGCCTGAGGTCCGCCGAAACTGCGCGAGGAGAAGAGGCTCCCGAGCATACCCTCGACATGAGCATAGATGATCTCGGCATCGGTTCCTTTGCTGATCTCGGCTAAAATCTTCTGGTCTGGCGATTCGGTGAGGGGGGTGTAGAGCTGAGAGCGACCTTCAGGGAAAAAGAGAGAGGCGCTAGAGGGGGAGAGCTGTTTCTGGATCTCCTCGAGTTTTCTTTGGTAGCGTCTCTGCATAAAGGCCGACTTTTGCTGATTCGGCAAGGGGTCCCACCCTCTTTTTAGATAGAGCTTTTTGAGCCAAGGCATGGTGATCGTCTTCTCCGGTTGATGGAAGAAGATTCTCTTTTTAGATGGCAATGCAGTTGCAATGAGGAGGGGATCTAATTGAGATGTATAGGAGCAAAAGATGATGAGGGGCTTGGAGGAGTCTGGAATGCAGCCTCTTCCTTTGATGCGAATGCGATAGCGCGTTTTTAGTAATAAGCGGAGCATAATTGTTGTTTAGCAGAAAGGGATTAACAACGCAAAACAGCTTTCTTAGCTCTTCTTCTACTAGCGGGAACAATCTTTGGTAAGAAATCCTCGCGATTCTTGCGAACGAAGTCGGTAGCTTCTTTGTAAAGAGACATCTCTCGACCAGATAAGTAAGAGGCTAGCGAA
Source organism: Chlamydiota bacterium (assembly GCA_021772165.1). GTDB lineage: Bacteria > Chlamydiota > Chlamydiia > Chlamydiales > SM23-39 > JAKBAE01. The sequence goes on from JAJFMM010000058.1 coordinate 7,629, forward strand.
GTGTCAAAGGTGCTTTTACGCACGTCCAGCGCCTCTTGAGCTTTCTTCATCTCTTCATCAATACGCATAAGAATGAGCGCCGCAAGCTTTTTGGCTCGCGTCTTTTCTTCAGGATTGCCACGGAGAAACGCGTCTTTAATATCGGGATAGATTTTAAGAGAGGTTCTTAAGATCTCCGCAATTCTTTCAATAGAATAGGGGAGATTTGATGCCAGAAGCTTTTCAATCTCTTTGATGTCTATTAAGTACATTTCCCTCTCTTTGTTAAGTCTATTATAGGGCACATATAGTAAAAAATCCACTCTGTAATTAAGGGTTGTTTTGGTTCCTTCTCTTTCTGATGATTGTAAGTCATTGATGGTAAGTTATGTTCGTTTTAGTGTAGTTTCGATTTTAATTTATCCCGATATTATAAGTTGTTGTGTTTGAGGTGTTTGGTTCTGTCCCATTATTGTTTGGAGTTTATTGTTTTTGTCAATGATTAATGGGATAGATTTTTAAGTTGCTGATTATTAGTATACTTAGCTGGCGTTATTGCTCCGTGTAATTGGACTAACCTTTGAATGTTTTATTATTTTAGTTTATACTTGTTTACAGGAGCACTCTGCTCTGAAAGAAAAGAAAAGGAAATAATATGTCAGTATTAGAAAAAATAGAAGAGATCTTTGGAAATCCGGAGAAGTTCAGTCCGGAAAACATGGAGCGCCTCGTACAAGAAACGCTTCACTTTTTTGGCGACTTGAAAGTCAAGTTAGAGTCAAAAGACGAACAGGTTCGCACTCAGGCACTTGAGACCTCTGAAGCTTTAAAGGAAAAGCTAGAAGAGCAAGCGCTGGTTTTGTGCAAATCGATCGGTATGGATCCAAAGGCCTTAGAAGATTTTGTCAGCGATCCTTCTCAATTCACTTCAGAAGAGTGGAGTACAATGCAGCAAACAAAAGATGAAATGCAGGCGTTTAAAGCCGAATTGGGAATAAAACTCAATTCAGAAGCATTAAAGGCTCCAAAAAGAAAAAAACCGAAAACAGTAAAAGAATGGATTGTAGGATAAATTATGGCAACTATTAATAATCAATATAACTCATACACAAGCTCTTCTTCGTTTAGCGACGATGCGATGGAAGCACCTCACGTTTCAGCACAAGCTGCTGCGGCAACTGAAGCTGAAGTAAACGGCGGTTCCGCTTTTGGCGGAGTTACTGCACCTAGCGAAGCATCTGCTACCGGCGACCCTACTTGGGATCCGAGCTCTTTATCTTCTACATGGGCCGACACGGAAGCTGCCGGTTTAATCTCCTTTTTAGATATGGGAGAAAAATCATACAGTGACGCAAGTGCACCTGCTGTCAGGTGGGCATGGGACAAACTAAAGCAGATAAGTGCTAAATCGAGTCTTAGCCCTGGCATGAGTGCCGTAGTGACTAAAGTACTTACGATTATGAGCAGCTCAGACCCTGCAGGCGGTTTAAAGGCTTACTGGGTTGCTACCAATCCTGATGGTACAGATGGTGCTGTTAAAACTGTCTGGGAACTCATCGGAAGCTATACGAAGAGTCCAGGTGCCTTGACTCTGCCAGGTGACGATGATGGAACTGCACAGTTTCTCGGGTCATGCCTCTTTGCAGACTTTGGTACCCTAGGCGCAGCGAAGATCTCTGATGCAGCGGATGACTTTTTTAGTTATACCGTGCCTGGATCCTTTATGGCCCCAGGATCTTACTACTACGCGTTGCAGTCAGCAAATTATCTTACAAAGCAAATCGATCCGGCGACAGGTCAAAAGTTTCCTGCGGCCGATCTACCAGCTATCGGAGATATCCTCTGCATAGCCCCTGCGTCTCCTGAGGCGTCGGTGAGTGACTACCAAACGAATTTAAAGGCAGCGATGACAGCTGCTAGCACATGGTCTAGCACTTATCAAGCTCTTGTTGAAGGTGAGGCTGACTCCCTTTGGAATGACTATGCAAATCAGTCATCAGAATAATAACAACTCATAATAAAAGGTAATAACAATGAATACGCCACTTTCAAATACGCCGCCAGTTGATGATTCAGCACCTACCAAAGAATGGAAGGACCTATTTAATAATCCAGCGCCACCTGCTAATTCAGCTTCACCAACTGAAGGCTTTCCTACTCCCGATCCTGAGGATGGAGGACTTCCTAATTGGTTTAATCAAGATGTGCCCGATAATGTCACGTCCAAGGATATGCTAGATCCTTTTAAATATCCGGGACATGACGTCTCAACGAAACTCTATCGCATGATTGAGTGGATGCAGGACAATCCTTCGAATAAAACTGCCCCACAAATGTTTCTGCTTTTTCTCTCTAAATTGGATAAACCGGGTGGTGTTTTCTCGAAGTATCCTGACTTGTTGAATCAGGTCATGAGCATTAAGAGCAATGGAGACGCTGGCGGACTTTCTATCATTACTGAAATCCTCCAGGTTCAGGCTCAGCAGAACTACTTCGATGGTGGGAATAAAGATACTTATGAAAACTTCATCAAGTCCCTTTTTCCTGGCAACGGTAAGTCCGGCGGTGATCCGCTTCATGATGCAGTACAGGATAGTTTTACTATGATCGATGGATCTTGGGCCGCCTTTTTGAAACAGTATCAAGGCACTGATGGAAAACCGATCTACACAGAAGACCAGTTCAACATCATTGCGAGTGGAGCTTGGGGAAATTTCATCGCGAGCGCCGATATTCACCATACCGCTTCAGAAGGTGGCTGGAAGAGTCACATGATGAAGTCGATGATCGATCAACTTTCGAAGAAAGAAATTTTTAAGAGTAACCCTTTGCTTCTTCTGATGTTGCTGATCATGTTGACATCTGATGCCTCCACCTCAGATGAGGTTGGCGGTTACGGAGCAACATCTAATTGGCTCAAAAAGAGAACGGGTGACATGAGTACCATTACTTCTCAGTGGGGTACTAAATTTGCATCGGGTGATGATGCGCATGCATGGATGAACAAGCTTGAGATGCTCAAGTTCCGAGTGGACTATTCTCCAATGGCAAAAGGTATTAAATCGCAGATTGATTCGCAGATTGGATCGATCCTGAATACCCAAGCGGTGAATAGTACCGGACAACCAATGTTTATGGCCGATGGTAAGACACCGATTACGCTTCAAGACCTCAATGATGGTTATACGGATAACACCGTTTCTCCTCCTGTAGTGTACCCTGCTGGTTCGGCGGCTGTTCATAAAGAGCTGCAAGACTCACTGAATGCATTCTTACCTAACCCTGGTGCAATGGTGGGAGTAGTAGATTCTAAAGGCGCTCCGGTGATCGGTCCTGATGGAAAACAGGAGATGCAACCAGCTCCAGTTCCTCCTGAATACCAGAAATTTATGGATAACTTGAAAGCTGCTTCGACTTCTTTTTCCGATCAGTCTCAAGTCGTAGCACAGAACATTAGTCAGTTGTCGAGTCAAGCGCAGCAACAGGAGAGTTTCCTAAGCAAGTTCTTGACGGATGATATTGTAGGAATGGAAAAGGTCTCTGTTCAGCATCAGACAACTACATAAGATAAAGTAATAATAGTTTTTATTAATAAAATTTGTGTTTAGAAGCGGATGTCTTAGCGACTTCTGCTTCTGAGTGTAAAACAAATGAGGTAATAATATGACAATGAATCCTACTTCGAAAACAGCTACTTCGGATACACCGGATGTGGCAGACAGTGCTGCAAAGGCGCTTCAATCTGTTTTAGATAAACAGATCCTAGCAAATCCTGAGAACGCGACGATTGGGGGCATAGGCTCTGCTGTAGCGGCGATCTGTTTGTTCATTCAAGCGATCAATGATCTACAGCGTGTTATGTCTGAAAAAGCGAGTGCTTTAGCTACGCTTACGTCAGGCTATTCTGATGCTGAAAACAAACAGCTAGGAGAAGATCTAGGTGCGATCCAGGCTGTTCAAGATGCAACAAAGGATGGAGGACTCGCTCTTCAGAAGGCGCAGAGTCAGTATTCGACGCATCAGACCTCTTACAATAACGTCCAGCAGGGGCCGCAATCCATGACATCGGCTTGGCAGAGCGCCGTCGGAAACATTGGACAGGCGACAACGACTGACTTCCAGAACTTAGGTCAGCTTATTGCCATCTTCTCTCACCTAGCAGCACTCTTACAATAAGGTAGAACGGATGGAAATAGCACGGTCAGACAAATAATAAAGTTAATCAAGGGTCAGCTCAGCTCACACAAGGTTCAGCAACCCACATATAATAAAAGCCTAAATTAAGGAGAAATTATGGCAACAGCACAAACAATTAACTATTCTCCGCTGAGTCTTACAGCGGGATCCGTCGCGATGACAGGTCAGGATAGCCTATCTAAGAAAAGCAAGGGGACAAGCTCCGATGCTACAAGTTCGAACTCTTCAAAGAGTCGCATCGTATCTTTGACCAGTGCAGCTCCCACTCTGATAAAGAAGAGTGAAGATAAGAAGCTTTCTGATCTGAACAATTTGCTTACAAGTTCTCTTAATTTGCTTGAAAAAGCTGAAAAGAACAAAGGCGATACGAAGGAATTGACTCAACAGGTCAAGGTTCTTTTTTCCAAACTATCTGCTTTGGTTAGCAAAGATTTTCCTAAAGCTAAAGAAGCCTTTGAAACTTTAACGAACACGTTTACGGATATGATCGAGAATGGTCCTTCCAAAACAGATTCGAACAAGGTCATCCAGGATATTCAATCGGCGCTCCCACAATTAAAGAGCTTCGTTGATACAGAGCTTTCTGCTCCATTGGCAGCAAGTGCTAAGCCGGTGATCGATAGTCTTTCTAAGACTGTTGAATCGAAGGATTCTACTGATGAAACAAAAACAGACGAAGCTAAAACAGCGTCTACAACAGATGACGAGAAAGCTAAAGAGAGCTTGGTTCAAGCACTCATTATGATGATCAGGCTCGTTCAGGCATTGGAAGCAGCGGTTGCTCAAAATCAGGGGACTGAGTCCAAAATAACTAGCGCACTTGGAGACAAGTTGAGCAAAGTTATGGCAGCGATGAACGAAGAGTCTCTGAAAAAATGCGAAGATCTAAACGAGAAAATTCAAGCCGCAAAACATGCTAGTTTCTGGCAGAAGATCGGTATGGACATTCTCGGAGCGATCCTCGTTGTAGTGGTCTCTCTTGTAGCAGGTCCTATTGCTGGTATGATTGCAGCTACTCTCTTTGTCATGCAGGCGACAGGTGTTACGAACAAGATGTTCTCTGCTATCCATAGTCCTATCGGCCGTTTCTTTGCTGAATTAGGCTTTGCTCTTGCAGTAGGTCTGGCAGGTGGCGGTCTTCAAGCTCTTGCAGAAAGTGCGTCCTCTATGGCTGTTGTAGGTGGCGAGGTTACTGCCAAAGCCGGTGCTGATGCTATCAGTGATGGTGTAGAAATTGAGATGGGCTCACTGGGTCGTTCTCTCGCTGAAGAAGAAGGCGGAGAAGAATTGGATAATGTGGCTTCTAAAGAAGGTTCATCCGCCGCTAAGTCAGCTTCATCAAAAGTAGGTCAAGTAGCTTTTGGTGCAGGTTCTCAAGCTCTGTTGAACACAAGCGCTATGATGGATCTAGCTGAAGCGATCATGGATGATCCAAAAGGTAAAAAAGACGCTACAAAGTGGTTGGGTTTTGCCCTCAGTTTGATAGCAGCTATTGCATCGGCCGGCGTGTCTATGAAGATGAATTCATCTTCGCTCATAAGCAGCGTTGAAGGTGCTTCGGAATCAGGATCTAAGCTGACTGCAGCCTTGAAGATGCTACCAAAAATACTATCCGCGTTAGGACTCGGCGCTGCCGGTTTCTCAGGATGGTTCGGTTATAAAGCAGGTGAGGCTAAGCAAGATCAAGCCTCTATCGTTAAAGATCAGGGTCCAATCGCGGCCATGATCGCCATGCTCAAGCAGTTGAACTCATTTAACCTGAGTTCTGCTCAAAGCGCGACCCAGATGACACAACAATCTTTGGGAATGCTTCAAGCAAGTAGTACCGGTTGGGCGACTTTAGCCGAACCTGGAACAGTAGCCGCTCAAGTACTAGCATAAAACTTAAAAAATTATAAGGAGTAAACATTATGTCACTTTCACAAATCATAGCGGGCCCAGGTAGCATTATCGAAGCCTCTAAAGAACAATTCGACTCAGCAATGCTTAAAATGATCATGAATCAGGATAAGCAACAGCAAGACTCTATCAAGGAGATGACTGTAGAAGCATCAAAGCAGACAGAAGCTACGATCCAGTCTTTCGATGATCAAGCATCAGCTTTGAAAACGCAAGGTACGTTTGCCATCGCAGGCGCAGCAACTTCTTTCGGAATGGCTGCCGGGATGTATGGACTTTCAGTCTATCAGAGTCGCGGTGTTAATAATATAGACGAACAGATAGAGAACATCACTGACTACCGTGCCCGAGTTACTAATACAGAGCCTGAGACAGCAGAAATTGTTCCGGGTGCTAAGACAGATTCACAGCTGAAAATCAAATTAGAAGAAGAAGCTGCTGTCATGAAGGGTCAAGGAAAGCCATCGGCATTCCAGGAAAAAGCAAGCAGTAGGCTTGTTGTTAAAGCTCAAGACAATCGAGAACTTTCTCTAAAACATGCAGATGAGCTCAGAGAACAAGCCCTGGTGAATCGCAAGACTGCATCAGATAAGGTACAAAACTCACAAACTACTGCTGGTCAAGTAGTTCAGCCACTCAACAATACTCTTGATGGTGTTGGAAAGATGCTGTCTGCAGAAGACACGAAGTCGCAAGGAGAGCAAGAAGCTCTTAAAACGATCTTTGGCATGCTGGTTGAAAGTTGGAAGGCGAATAGAGACACTAGCTCGTCAGTTATCCAAACAGTTCAGCAAATGCTCTCTCAGGTCAACTCGACAACCAATACGGTTTTCGGAGCAGACTCTAGAGCGTAATAATTTTACTTTTTTCTTTTCTTTGGCTGTCACCCCCTCGGGGGTGGCAGTTTTTTTTTGCCCTATTATAGGGCATTTTCTTTCTAATTGACTATCAGTAGCTTATGGTAAAATTAATTGTTGTCAAGTTATTGATGGTTTTAGATTAGTATTTGGTTTATTTCTATTGTGTATTTGTGGTATAATTAATGTAAAAGAACGGATTTATTATGACTGTAATTACAAATGCTTCAGTTAATTCAAGTGAATTGCCATCTGCCGCCTCTCAGGAGGGCTCTAATGGCCTCGATGAGCTGGCTCAGAGAGTCGGGGTCGCTGCAAACGTGGCTTTTAGACCTTCGGGACCGAGTGAAGGGTCAGCTTCCGGTGCGGATATCAATGCATCGCGGTTGAACGGTATAGATGTTGAAGCAGAAAGGGTTCCTAATGAGTTCCATTTTAGAAAAACATATAGCTACACAGATGAGGAAGGTAAGGTAAGGCAACATCATGTGAATGTAGAGCTGAAGGAAGAAGATTCTGAAAAGGCACAGGGACATTATCAGGCACTGAAGAAGCTCTATCCGGAGATGACTTCGTTCGATTTAAACAGCATGGTGATGAAATTTGCCGATGGTAAGCATGACATGACAGACAATGCTGTTGTCGCGGATCATGTCAAGGATCTCAGAGCTCTTTTTAGGACTGCGGATAAAGTAGAGGGATTTGCTGCGCATCGTTGGCCTGACTATCATAAGCATGGCCGTGGTGATATGGGAGCAGAGGTAGCTCTGAGGTTTCCATCCGAGAGAGCTCAAAGATTTGCTAAACTAAGCATCGCTGAGATTCTTGAGATGAAAGATGTAAAAGACGCTATTCCAGAAGCAGATCGAAAGAAGAAAAGCGATAAGATCGATCGAGCCAAAGAATTCGTGAAGGATTCGCAGACTAAGATTGGGGCGCTGGTCAAGGAGCATAAGGCGCTTGCAAAAGCAAATCCAGAAGAGTTCTATAACGAAGCTATCCAAAATTTAGAAGAGCTTGGGAAGCAGTTCGCGTCAGTTGAGGAATTTCCTCTCCCTCTTACGATGGCCATTTTGCTGGAAGGCACGCTGGAAAAACCCAGAACTCCACAAGAGAATGTCGAGCTGCTTGAAAAAGTTTTCAGAACAGTTCCGGAAAAAAATTCTTGGAGCAGCATTATGGGAACGCATACTCCTACGGGCTCTCCACTTCTGGGAGGAACGAAGGTGTCGGAATGGGCTATGTCGGAAGTGAGCACTCCTGATAAAAACTATATCAAAGATATGGTTCTTCTAGCCTCGAAAGATAAGGACGATTATCTCGATCATTCCAAAGAGTTAGGGGTGAACTCTAAGAGAGACCCTCTGGTTTGGGTGGTTCTCAATGCGATGCGTCAGACGACTTCGGAAGCTGCAGAAGAAGCCGTTATCGGACATCCTCTGGTTCAAGGCGTCAGCTTGAGAAAAAAGATGAGAACAGACTTTGGCGACTTCGTGAAAGAGTTTGTCGCTAAAAACCCACCAATAATCTAAGCAGTCTTATCGCGCGTAATGCGCGGCGGCTTATTATCCTCAACTGTATCTTTATCGATCACAATCTCACGTATCGTAGGATCTGATGGCACTTCAAACATCAGGTCTTTGAGCATCGTTTCTGCGATCATACGCAGAGCTCGTGCTCCAGTGCCTGTGTCTTTTGCCTTCTGTCCCATCGCCTGAAGAGCTTCTTCTGTGAACTCTAACTTGACATTTTCCTCTTCGAAGAGCGCTTGATACTGCTTAATGATCGCGTTTTTAGGCTTGCTGAGGATATCAACGAGATCCTGAATCGTCAGCTCATTGCAGTTGGCGATGCTATTGAAACGACCCACAAATTCTGGAATCATTCCAAAAGAGATCAGATCTTCCGGCTCTACTTTGGAGAGCAGGTAGTTCGTCTCATGCACATCTTTGCCCTTTTCCGTCGAGGCGTCAAAGCCAATGGTGCTCTTGCCGAGTCTTTTGGAGATCATCTTATCGAGGTGGACAAAGGCGCCGCCTACGATGAAGAGGATGTTCTGGGTGTTGACTTTGATGTATTCTTGGTTTGGGTGCTTGCGTCCGCCTTTCGGTGGGACGTTAGCGACAGTACCCTCGACAATTTTCAGGAGTGCTTGCTGCACACCTTCACCTGAAACATCGCGTGTGATGGAGACGTTTGAGGTGGTTTTACGCACTTTGTCGATCTCATCGACGTAGATGATGCCCATTTCCGCTTTAGCGACATCATAATCCGCAGATTGGAGGAGGCGTAGAATGATGTTTTCTACGTCTTCTCCTACGTAGCCGGCTTCTGTCAGTGTCGTCGCATCAGAGATAGCGAACGGCACATCGAGTACGGCTGCCAGGGTGCGCGCCATGAGCGTTTTCCCGGAGCCTGTAGGTCCGATCAACATGACGTTGGACTTACTGTACTCGACTTCGTTTTGGCGAGAAAGCGAACGGATTCTCTTGTAATGGTTATAAACTGCAACCGCGATCGTTTTTTTAGCATTGTCTTGTCCGATGATGTACTCATCAAGGTGCTCTTTGATCTCTTTAGGCTTCAGTTGCTTGAGCTCGTAAGAGACAGGCTTTTTCTGAATGATATCAACACAGAGCGTAACGCACTTATCGCAAATATAGGCGTTGGGTCCTGAGATGAGTTTTTCGACTAGTTCTTCTGTTCTTCCGCAGAAAGAACAGGTCGTTTGCTGCGCGGGGGGAGCTTTTTTTACCATAGTATGTGCTTATTTGGTAGATCCTGTCTCCAGAGGCTCGGCTTCTTTCTTGGTCTCGGTGCCGCTTTGGGGAGAGGGGGGTTTTGCAATGTGATCGACGATTCCGTATTCTAGCGCGGTTTCAGGATCCATGTAGAAATCGCGTTCGGAATCTTCCGAAATTTTTTCTATGGTCTTTCCAGTAAAGGTAGCCATTAGTTGTGCTGTAATTTTTTTCAGGTTCAGAATTTCTCGCGCTTGTAGAGCGATATCTTCTGAGGTGCCGCCAACACCGCCATAGGGCTGGTGGAGCATGATACGGCTATGTGGAAGCGCGTAGCGTTTGCCTTTTGTGCCTGCTGCGAGGAGAAGTGCGCTCATGGAGACAGCTTGTCCGATGCAGTAGGTGTTGATGTCGCAGCCTAGAAATTTCATCGTGTCGACGATGGCCAGCACAGATGTGATGTGACCGCCTGAGGAGTTGATGTAGAGATTGATGTCCTTCTTAGGGTCTTCCATCTTGAGGAATAGAAGCTGGGCAATCACGATGTTTGCTACCTGATCACCAACTTCGGTTCCGATGAAGATGATACGGTCTTTCAAAAGCCTGGAAAAGATATCCATAGAACGCTCGCCGCGTCCTGTATCTTCAATGACATAAGGAGTTAAAGACATGTTTTGGTCCTCCGATTATTATGCTGTCTTATAGACCTCGCCACAGGGCAAGGTCAAGACCTTTTTAGTGAGCCAGTTGCAAGACTTCGATTTGGATCAAAATCCGCGCTTGCTGCGCTGGTTCAGATTTCTAGCAAAGCGCCTATGGCCACCTGGATATGTCACTTTGCGAGAAACGTGAACCAGCTTTGCAATCATCGAATTTTGCTCGCAAAGCAAGTCTTGCGCCGGGCTCATGCTTCTGGAGCTTTCTCAGGAGCAGCTGTTTCTTCTTTCTTACAATTTTCGAGGATGTAGTTCTGCGCTTTGCTCATAATCACTTTAGAAAGAGCGAGGGCGAAAGCTTCTTTAGGTAGATTGTTGGGATCAACTCTCTGGCCTAATGAATTTGCAGAACTTACCGCTTCTTGCTGCACTTCTCCATGTGTTACGGAGAGGCCGGCATCGCGGACGAGGTGTCTTGTTAGATAGAAGAGGCGTACTGCTTGGCTCGACTCGTTATAAATTTTTTCATCGATCTTATGCTTTTCTTCGTCGGAGAGCTTTTCGTAGGAAGCAGCGGACTCGGGATCTTTGATAAATTGTGATTTTCTATGGTTTCTCTCTGTGTCGATGAGTGAAAGCGGCAGTTCGAAGGCATACGTTTTCACGAGGAAGTCGTTGATCTGCTCACGGAGCTCACTCTGTACTTTGTCTTCTGCGTTGCGATCTAAGATCGATGTAACAGATTCGCGTAGAGCGGCAAGGCTTTCAGCTCCGACTTTTTTTGCGAATTCATCGTCGAGTTCAGGGAGAGCTGCTTCTTCTGCGCGGTGGATTGTCAGGCGCACTTTTTTAGGAGCGAACTCTTTCTTCTCTTCTTCGGTTGCTGTCTCATCCGCTTCGCTCAATCCTTCGAGCACATCGCCGGCTT
>JAJFMM010000059.1 GCA_021772165.1 Chlamydiota bacterium
CTAATACCGGGTGTTGTCGGGGCAAGAAAGACAATGGTCCCCACCATCTGCCGGAAGAGACTCTCAATGGCCGCTGTTTGCGAGGCGACTTGAGACGGCGCCGGAGGCGCTACATTCTGCATGGCGTGCTGCGCTATCGGGGTTAGGGGATCCGGGATTGTGACCGAAGAGACTGTTGCTACTTTTTTCTTAGCGTCTCCCTCACCTTGATGCTCTTCATCTTGTTTCAAGGGATGGCCGGTTCCTGCAAAAGAGGAATCATCTTCTTTGCTCTTCGGCTTTTCGAAATGCGTCGACTGGCTCACTTGAGAAGTGGCTGAATCTTTCTTATCTTTGGAAGAACTGCTCTTCTGATCTTTTTTCTCTTTCTCTCCATCGGCAAGGAAGGGCTTTACAGAGGGAGCGGCGTTTGCTTCAGTCTTGTCAGGCGAAACTTTACGCGGATCTGCAAGCTGATCTCCTTCGGATGGTTTTGTCGGGGGGCCATCTTTTTTCGATGTATCGCTTTTTTTCCCGTCAGGGGATTTAGTCAAGCTATTGAGATCTCCCTCGAGGCCCTCTTTCTTCTTTTTTTCCTGAAGATTTACGGGTACTTCTTGCGCCTTGTGTTTGGTAGAAGAGGTTGGGGGAGTGTCAGCTTTCTTCTTTTTATCATCCGGTTGCGTAGGAGCTTGGTTGTCATTGTTCTGTTGGTTCGAAGAGGACTGCTGATCTGGCTGAGAATTATCTCTGGGTCTTTGAAAATTCGGCTGATTCTCTTGGAATGCGCGTTGAGGAGCCGGTTGATCGGGCATGTCGACGTCTTTCCAGAAACCTTGCGATTGCGGCAAGGCTCTTCCTCCGGCATCGGGATCGATTTTCGGTACAGGTGCGTTGACTTGCGGAGGCGGGGATGAAGGGGGCGATGGAATAGCTTCGTTGGATAGATCTTCAAAGCCTCTTGCAGCTCTAGGCGGAGGGCCAGACGACCTCATGAAGTCGCTTTCATAAGGACTCGGTGCGCGTTCGGTTTCAGAGTCAGATAGGGTATCTTCTAACTCACCCGTTTCTTCAGGAGCTGTATAGAGGGCTCGTTTCTTCTGCTTATCAAGGTCGACCTCATCGATCTTTTCGACCTTCTTCATTTTCTCTTTGAATTTAGAAGAGGTTGGTTCATCTGGTCCGCCTCGGCCGCGAGGTGGTTCTGAAGGGCCTGGACCGCCAATTCGATTTGTCATAGTGGATCGCCGTAAAATTGGTCCGCATTTATTTAGCGGCTCTATCTAGACTTTAGAGAGAGGAAAAGAAAAGATCAATTCGCTTTATTTTTTGACATTTCAAGTTTGATTTTTTTTCCTCGATTTGGCTTCTCTCTTACGTAGAGTATACGTAGCTGATCCTTGCTCATCTTGCTCTGCACCTTCTTTTCTTTCTGTCCAGTAGCGCATCTCCTTTTCCCATTCGGCTTTATGCATCTCTAATTTCTCGAGATCTTTTTTTCTCTGGAAGAGTTCTTCGGTTGCAAGATCTACTTGTTTTTGTGCTAGATCGACAGCTTTTTGACATTGAACGACGATGCGCTCTTTTTCCTGAAGTCTCTCTTCAACAACTTTAAGATAGGTCTTCATCTGCTGGATCTTATCTGTCGACGTTCCAGCATCAAGAGCTTCTCTCAGCTGCGTCAGCTTAGCCATTTTATGTGCTAATACTTCATCTCTTTCTTGTGTTGCGTCGAAGAGTTTTTCGTAAGCCTGTTCTAGAAGAAGTTTTTTTTCTTCGAGTATTTTTACCGCCTGATCAAATCGATTTTTTTTGATCGTCATCAACTGTTCGAGAGGGTAATTCAAAGCATTCATGAGGCTTTTCCGTTTAGTTTGTGGGGGTAAGGAATGACCATAACAAGTTTTTTATTTTTAGTTGTATGCACAAGCTTCGATGGTTTGAAACAGTTCTTTGCCCTCTTGGGTCAATTGCGCTTGTGAGGAGATAATAGTCATACCTTTCTTCAGCCCATTTTCCCGTTTGATCAGCAGCTCTTTTGCTTCCGTATTTGTTGGGAAAGCTTCGCAATAGAGGCGCAAAATACGCACCATTCTCGACAGGGCAAAAACGGCATGTACAATGCCGAGCATAGGGCGCTTATCGGCTCGAATGGGCGAAACGTAGAGATCGTTTTCACCATTTTGAAGCAGAGGATTGAGATCCATGATCGTAAAGAGATGCAGGTGCGATGTCTCATGCGCAAGCGTCTCGAGGTAGAACAGCTCCTGATCTTTTTCCTCAGGCACATGCATGTAGATCGCCCCAAAATAGCGAGGTGAGGTGACAGAGAGCAGCGTATGTGAAGAGTAAAATTTCACATGGGATGCATAGGCTTCTAGTTCCTGATAGAGCCAAGTATCTAGCTTAGAGAGCAGATCGAGGCTTTTGAAAAAGAGGGGAGGGGGGAAATCGGCTTGCTTCCAATCGATGAGGGGAAGGATTTTGATGCTGCCCTTTTCTGGATGGATATCGGGATCTAGAGGAGAGGTTTCTCTTATTTCCTGCAGAAAGGGTCTTTCCCACTCTTTTTCCAGAGCGCCGCCATAGACTCTCTCATCGGTATAATAGTCGTCGATTGGATCGTGGTTGAAAAGCTGGATAGAATCGAAGATTCTTTGCAGATCTTTTTTGTCATAAGCGTCCTTGAGCTGAACATAGCGTGCATACAGGAGTGGAGAAAAAGGGCGTTCGGGATAGAGCTGCTCGATTTTTTCTATCTGTGGGGAAAGATCAATGTTTACGGCTTTGGCTGTGCCTGCTAGGTAGGCTTTGAAGCTTTTTACCAGTTTATTCTGATAGGAGTTCCTGAGTAGAAAGGGGTCTGCTTGTCCCGGTATGGCGCTAAAGAAGGTGTTTTGTTCTGTTATACCCAAACAATCTAAAGAATCAGTTTTTGACTGCGTCAGCTTTACCTCAGAATTTTTGTCTTCTCTCGCGCCTTGCTTATCGGCAATGGTCGCTTGCTCCAGACAAGAATTCTGAGGAGCTTCCTTTTCAAATTCCTGATTCTTTAGATTGTTTTGGTATATGTTCATTTGCTTTTCCTCGTGAATAAAACGACGTTGGGATGAGCTCCCAACGCCGTAACCCAAAATGTTAATCAGGGGTACAACTATCCCTTTCGATACTGACAAAGTATTCCATGTGAGTGTTAATACACGCGCTCAGCACAGTTTCTTTGCTGATTTCAGCAAATTCGATGTTTTCATGAGTTAGCAAAGAGTTATATGCATCTTTCATGACCAGTCTCCCATTAAGAAGTTGTTGTTCCTCTTGACCCAGCATTTTTACCTCCGTAGGAAAAAATTTACGAATCAAGAGGACAGGCATTCTTTGATTAAATAAAATTTAAGTCAAGATTTTGTGGGGAGATGTTTAAACGAAGAGGCTTTTCAGCATGCGAGTGGTGTCTTCGAAAGTCGCTTTTTCCTCAACTTGTTGCTTGAGGAAACGATTGACTTTGTCGATATATTTGAGAGCGAAGTCTGCGTTTTTATCAGAGCCGGGTTTGTATTCCCCGATACGGATGAGCAGCTCATTTTTTTTGTAGTTTGCTAGCACTTCGCGCACCTTTCCGATGAGATCGAGGTGCTCGCGATCGATGATGTGAGGCAAGATACGACTGACAGATGCGAGAATATCGATCGCAGGGTAATGGTACTGCCTTGCAAGCTCGGAAGAGAGGATGATGTGACCGTCTAGAATCGATCGCACTTCATCAGCAACCGGTTCGTTGAGGTCGTCTCCTGCCACGAGAATGGTGTAGAAGGCTGTGATCGATCCTTTGTCTGAATT
>JAJFMM010000060.1 GCA_021772165.1 Chlamydiota bacterium
ACCTGATCGACGAGCCGACCGTCGGCCTGCACAGCGAAGACATTGAAAAATTGCTTCGTATCCTCCAGCGCCTCGCTGACAAAAAGAATACGATCCTGCTGATCGAGCATAACCTCGACGTGATCGCCAATGCCGATTACGTGATCGACCTCGGCCCTGAAGCAGGAGAAGAGGGAGGCGAAATCATCGCCCAAGGCACACCTGAAGAGGTCGCCCGAGTCAAAGAGTCCTATACAGGACAATATTTAAAAGAAGTTCTTCTTTCTTAAAAACTTCCATTCTCTTTATAGTCTTTCCTCCAATGCTGGACATTAACATCGTTATTAACTAAAATTGACGCAAATTAATGAGGAACTATGACTGCAATTCAAAGTGCTATTTCAAATAAAAACCTTTACGAACTCACTCAAGCGATTACTGCAAGTCAATCTCCCACACAAATTAAAGAAGGACTGGATCAAGCGGTAGCGGCAAGAGATAGCGCATCGACAAACATTCTTTTAAAAGCTCTCTTCAATGTTGAAACAACGACAGACTTCGATAGCAGCCAGTTCAAGACGCTAAAAAAAGAGTATGAACTGCTCCATGGTACAATCCGTCAAAAAATGCCAACGCCTACCTTTCTTACCCCCAAACTCCACCAGGCCGCATTTACCGGGTCTCTACAAAAAGCAGATTCAAAGTTACTCGACAGTAAAGATGGTAAAGGCCTAACACCGCTCCATTACGCTATCGCCGGCAAACAGAAAGAGACCGTACGTTTTCTACTCGAGCATGCCGATCTGCAGTACCGCACCGCCGATAATGAGAGTTACCTACATTTTGCGGCCATGACAGGCGATCGAGAGATCTTTGATCTACTCTTTGAAAAAGAGATTGATCCTACAATCCAAAGTCGAGAGCACCACACCGCGGCTCACTACTGGGCAGCCACTTCAGATGATCTGGATAGACTCAACCTATTGGCAGGAAAGGGTTGTGTCCTCCAAACCTCTTTGGCGAAATTAACGCCCTTGGCCATCGTGATACTAAAAGCATTGGTGAAAAACCCGCCTCTTCTCAGCAGCATTGACTTCAAGCTATTTGTTCTCAATGCACTGCAACTGAATGCGGCGATGGGGATGCAACAAACTAGCAACGGTTACTATACACCTTTCAATGTAGCCGGCTATGTTGGGAGCTTTTTTCAACATAGCGTATTGGAACTCTGCAAGCGGGTTGTGATCAAATCCCTGATTCCCGTCTATCAGCCGAATGTACGGGCGATGGTTTCTCCGACAGCCTGTTTCTTTAGCACTATAGTGGATAGAACAGCAGATCTATCAGGAACTTATCGCCCCTTAGAATCCATCTCATCAGCTGTAACAACAGCCGTTGTCGCTGATCATGCTATGAAAGCTCTACAATCTAAAACAACACCTCTCTGGAAAAAAATAATCGCGGCGCCCATCCATCTATTCAACACTGGATCCGCCCTTTTCCATACAGCAACTACAGCGATGCCATCCCTTCTGAGCAACCCCAATTTCACAACAAAGATAGCTTCAGATATTCAAACCGATTTAGCAAACTTCGGAAACTTCCTTTCCAAAGGGGCAGAGGATACCTATCCACCTTTGGATCCAGAAGATTACAAAACAATGAGTCTGCTTGATCGTTTAAAAGACGAGACGCTAACAGCTCACTTACAAAATTCTACCGGCTCTCCACGAATTCAATATGAACAAATTCTTCTTAATCCCGACAAAGATCCCTCTACCTGCGAAGAGATCAAGAAACTCTATCGTAAGCACTCCCTAAAAGCACATCCTGATAAGGGTGGAAATACAGCTGCTTCCCAGACTCTAAACGCAGCCTATGCAAACCTTAAACAGGCGTATTTATGCAAGATGTAAAAGCAGCACAGCCCCAAACGCAAGAGCTGCCTACCGCAGCCACAGAGGCTTCTGCAGAACTGCCTCGTATTTCCTACAGAAAGTTAGCAGCTGAGCTAAAGAGCGTGGTAGACTCGTACCTACCCAATCCCTCTTTGCCGCTCGTACCCACACTACACTTTGCAGCCTTCAACGGGTCGCTCTCAAAACTCTCTCACATAAAAAGCCCCGCTCTACTAGAGAGCAAAGATGCCAAAGGGCTAACACCGCTGCATTACGCCATTGCCGCCAGACAGACAGAGACAGTCCAGCACCTGATCGATAAACTAGACCTCTCCTACCTCGCACCCGATGGAAATAGCTACCTACATTTTGCTGCTTTGAGTGCAGACCCAGAAATCCTCGACCTCTTCCTCAACAAAGATCTCGATCCCGCACATAGAAACCGAGAGCATCTAACAGCTGCCCATCTCTGGACCATCGTTTCCAACGATCCGCAAGGATTGGAGAAACTCGCCTACCCAGGAACGAAAGACGACGAGCCGTTACCCTTCACACCCTTTGAACTAATGGCCCTGAAAACGGCCGATGCAGAGAACCTGCTTTCGGACAGTGAGTGGGAGCTCTTCACGATGAACCTCGCCGATCTAGCCGTTGTTGGCTTCTGGTCACTGTTATCCGCCTACAAGATCGACAATTACTTCTCCTCATTCGTGAGCTATGTGCATACAGGGATTACCCTTGCGAAAACAGGACCGATCTCACAACTAGCAGCCGATTCACCTATCCTGGCAGCAAATACGGGAACAAAGTCATTCTTAGAAGCTCGCGTCATTGGTTGGCTGACGGGCAGCAAGCCTCTCTGCAATTTTGCTCAATCGAGTGCCTGTACGGTAGCAGTGGCTCAACATACTCTTACCAGCATACCGAATATGAAAAACGCCTCTTGGACAAACATACTGACCGCATCCGGAGTACGCTTTCTAAATACAGCCTGTGCAGCTCTCGACACCTACTTACTAGTTGATCCATTGGAAGTGCTCCTTAATAAGCGCCTTCCATGGACGATCAACAGGATGTCAGCCACCGAGCGCTTGACCGATCCGGTTCTTACAAGTGGCCTGGCAGACACCGGTGAAACCGCAATAAAATATCCCTACAACTACAAACGTATTATCGATCCCGCAAAAATCACTGAAACGTGCGATGACTTTACGCCTTATTATAAAAAATTCGCTAGAGTCCTACACCCTGATAAAAACCCGGGTAACAACACAGCCGCAGCAGCTATGACAAACCTCGGCCTTCTAAAGGCATATTTTTGCTCAAACGCCACAAAAGCATAGCGCTTGCATTTCCCCAACAGATCCAGTAAGGTGCGCCATATAACAAGAGGATTGTATGGCACACCCATTTACATCGAAAAAACGCGCTCAGGCGCTGTCTACCGTCTTATTTTTGCTCGGGATAGCTGTACTGATCTTCACAGATGATTGGTGGCCTGGAATCATGCTTGTTGTCGGGCTTCCATTGGCACTTCGCCAATTTATGATGGGACGGACCTACGATACAGGGATCACACTGCTGGTCTTCGTGGGGACCTTTGTTACGGTTGAGTTTGATATCTCCTGGAGAATCTTTCTACCCATGTTGTTTACAATGGGCGCCTTCTACATTCTCATAAGAGAATGGATAGATACGAAAGGCGAAACAGAAGAAGAGAAAGACGAAAACGCCCAGCATGAGATCGACGAAAAGATAGATCAGAAGTAGTTGATGCCCATCGCAGCTCTCACATCAGTGAGCGTTGCATCAGCTGCAGCTCGAGCCACCTCAGTGCCTTCCCGAAGCAGTCTCATCACTTCCCCTTTATCCTGCTCAAACTCTTTGCGTCTATCACGGATCGGCTCCAAAAAGGACTGCAGTACTTCTAACAGGTATTTCTTCACAACAGAGTCGCCTAGTCCACCTTTTTGATAGTGAGCCTTCAGCTCCTCTATCTTAGCCTTATCCTTGCCGAAAGCATCCAGATAGGTGAAGACAGGATTGCCCTCGACCTTGCCGGGATCTTCTATACGGATATGACCTGGATCGGTGTACATGCTCTTTACCTTCTTCGCCACCACATCGGTGGTATCGGATAGAAAGATAGAGTTGCCTAGACTTTTGCTCATCTTGGCTTTGCCATCGATGCCAGGCAGGCGCGCCATGTTAGAGAGAATGGCCTCCGGCTCGACGAGCACGGAGCAGTTGTACATGCGATTGAATTTACGGACGACTTCTGTAGTCTGTTCGATCATCGGGACCTGATCGTCGCCTACAGGCACAAGATTGGCCTTGAAGGCGGTGATGTCCGCTGCCTGAGAGATCGGATAGACCATGAAGCCCGCTGGGACATTGTCCCCATAGCCCTTCTGCTGGATCTCCTGCTTAACGGTGGGATTATGCTTGAGGCGATTCCAGGTAACTAGATTGAGGTAATAAGTGGTCAGCTCAAAGAGAGCGGGAATCAGCGACTGAATAAAAATGGTCGTCTTCTTCGGATCGATCCCTACGGCTAGATAGTCGAGTGCTACCTGAAAGATATTCTGCCGGATCATATCGGGCTTATCTGCATGGTCGGTTAAAGCCTGCGCATCTGCGATCATGACGAATTGCTGATGCTGATCTTGCAGTTCTACACGTGCTTTGAGTGAGCCAACATAGTGGCCTAAATGAAGAGGCCCGGTCGGGCGATCTCCCGTTAAAATAATCTTTCTGGACATGAAAAAGATTTTACACATTTTCCTAAAAAAAGAAAACTCACCTTTTCCTCAGTAAGTCCAGAAAAACTGGACTTACTGAGGATAACTAGACGAGACATTCCCCTTGCAATCATATGGGGAAATGTGTGATGAGAGGAGCCTATGCAACAGAAATCCGTTAAAAAAACTGCAAATCCAGCTCCCCCTGAGCTCCCCGAGGCGATCGGACCCTATTCGATCCTGCGGAGTGTTGGGCGTGGAGGCATGGGTGAGGTCTATCTAGCCAAAGACCCCTCTTGTGGACGAGAACTCGCCCTGAAGCGCATCAGACCCGATCTTTCCAAGAACCAGACCATCCTCAATCGCTTCTTAAGAGAGGCACGTGTTGCTAGCCGCCTGACGCATCCATCGATTGTCCCGATCCTGGCAATTACCAATGCTCCCCCCGACTTCTATTATACGATGCCCTATGTCGAGGGCGATACCCTCAGACAGATCCTGAGAGACACGCTAGAAAAAGGCGGGGCCCATCCGATTGGCCGCTCGATCCCCTCTTTAGCAAGAATTTTTTTACAGATCTGCGAGGCGATCGCCTACACACATTCTAAAGGCATCTTGCATCGCGATCTCAAGCCGGAAAACATCATCGTCGGTAAGTATGGCGAGGTGATGATCCTCGATTGGGGCATTGCCGATTTCATCACCAGCCTCAAGACGGAAAAAGAGGACGACACGACTGAACGGGTACCTTGTGAAGAAGATCTAACCAGACCGGGCAAGATTGCAGGTACGCTCGCGTACATGGCGCCAGAGCGCCTCTCCGGTGAAAACTCTTCTGTGCAGGCGGACATCTATGCTTTGGGCGTCATGCTCTACTACATGCTGACCCTTCAAGTCCCATTCCAGAGAAAGACACTGGCTCAGTTCCGCAAGCAAGCGCAGAATGAGAGACTCGTCGAGCCAATAGAAGCTGCTCCCTATCGAGACATTCCACAGCAGCTCTCAGCCATCTGCAGCAAATGCCTCGCCTATTCGCAGAAAGATCGCTTTGCCAGCGTCGAAGAGCTGATCGCGGAGATCAAGAGCTACATTGAAGGCCAAGCGCGCTGGATTCCCGTCGCCTCTCTCGATTCTAATAAAGCTGACGAATGGCAGTTTCAGGAAAATGTGCTGCCCGCCAAACATATCGCCATCGCCCGCGATCTCGATGAGACGCAATGGGCCGCACTGATGATCTCTCGCAAAAGCTTTGCCAGCAACGTGAAGCTCGAGACAAAAGCTTGCTTGCAGCCGGGCTGTAGAGGCTTTGGCCTGCTCTTTAGCGTCCCGGGTCCAAAAGAGAGAAAGATGCTCGAAGAGGGCTACTGCCTTTGGCTCTCACAAAACGAGTGCCGCCTCTATCGCCACAATGTGCAGATCTTTAGCGCACCCCGCGGACTGGAAACGGGAAAGTTGCATCGTTGCAGCATTGAAAAAGTCGAAGATGTGCTCAAATTCTATCTCGATGACATCCTCATCTTCACTTACACAAGCCACCTGCCGCTGGTGGGAGCACATGTCGGTCTTTTACAAAAAGACTCTCTCTTCGAAATCGAGCCAATCGTCGTCTCAGATGCGAGCCACAACGCCTACGTGCGCTGTCTTGCTGTGCCGAACGCCTTTTTGAGCCACAAGCTCTATGACCTGGCGCTGGCTGAATATCGCCGTATCGGCCAATCGTTTCCGGGCCGTCAAGAGGGACGAGAAGGACTCTTTCGAGCAGGAATCGCCCTCCTCGAAAAAGGCAAAATGCAGACGAGAAAACAGAAACGAGAAGAGGCTTTCCACGGAGCACTCAAAGAGTTCGGTAACCTCTACCGCACGAGCGGCGCGCCACTCGAGTACCTCGGTAAATCTTTTGTCTACGATGCGATGGGCGATAACGAAGAAGAGGCCAAGTGCCTCGAGCTCGCTCTCCGCAAGTTCCCCAAGCATCCGCTACTAACCATACTCAAAGAACATATCGTCTACCGCATGCACGAGAGCTCGCAGACGCGGCGTGATGCGGCGTATCGCATCATCCTGCTCGCTATCCGCCATATCCCCGACGTGCTCGAAAACAATGACACAAAAGCGCTGATCGACAGCTTGCAGCGCAATCTTGAAGAGCTACCCTTCTTTGAAAAAGTGGCCTATGACGATTTCCTCGCTCAGATCTCGATCCAGCTCGCCTTCTGGCTGGCCAAGCCGATGATCCTCGCGGAAATTGCGGAAAACCTCGCCAAAGCAGAGCACCCATCAGAAACGCTGATTGAGAATGCGCTCTTCTGCCTGCTTGAGCTCGACGCACACTCTCTCCTGGAAAAACCGCTCTCCGCACTCAACGAACAAGCCAAAGGCTACTTCCAGTCAGCACTCTCGCACACACTGCCTCCAACGATTCACAGCAGCTCTCGCAAAGATGCCAGACTCCTCTGCTACCTGATGCGAAAAGCCCTCGCCAAAAAGCAGATGGACAAAGCCAAAGAGATCGAGCAAGCGATCCTCCAGCAAAAGTGGCAAAAAAAAGAGCGCACCCATCTCGAAGCCAACATCGCCTGGCTCTACCTCCTAGAGCGCGACTTTGAAAAAGCAGAGACGCTCTTCCGCTCCTACAAAAAGAGAGACCTAAACCAAGAGCAGTCGCCGCTGCACTTCCCTTACGGCTGCTATCTCTACGCAACGATGGGACGTGAAATCGCGCAATTGCATTTCGCCGGCGTCCTCGATACGCCCTATCCTAGTACCACCGCCATACCAAGTCACTTCCTGCTCGGGAAAATAAACGGTAAAAAAGGCTGGATCGAACGCGCATTCTGGTGGGAGAAAAAAGAGCTCCACAGACAACTCGACTTCTTCTATCAAGTCATCGGGAAAAAGAAAAAATGAAAACACCGAAGACCCACTCTTCACAGCTCGTCTACGAGGGCTTTTTCAACATGCGCAAAGACAGACTCGTGCGCGAAGATGGAGAGACGCTCGACTTCACCTGCCTCGAGATCCCCTGGGATGCAGCGGTGATCATTGCTCAAGACGTTGAGGGCCGGCTGGTTATCAATCGTGAATATCGCCATCCGACAGGTAAGTACATTATGGGTTTTCCCGGAGGCAGACTCGAAGAGGGAGAAGATCCGATCACAGGTGGCAAACGAGAGCTCTATGAAGAGACCGGCTACAAATCCGATGAGCTAACCCTAATCGGTTGCTGCTACCCGATCCCGAGCATCTGTAACCAAAAGATCTATTTTATCCATGCGAAAAATGCTGTCCCCAGCAAAGAGAGAAAGCTCGATCCCTTTGAGTTCATCGAAACCGAGCTAAAAACAGAAGAAGAGCTAAAAAAAGAGATTCTATCCGGCGCACTCATCGACGGCATTCTCTGCACTGCTCTCTGGTATAAAAATCACGCAACGCATTAAAGTCCTCCCCTTAATCTGAGGAGAGCTATGAATTTAAATCCAACCACATCACACCAACGAGCAATCCAAGGAGCGCAAAGTGAAGATCCTCCTGCATCAGAAATAGCCACCAATGCCTTTGCTTCATTACCTCAAGATTCATTGAACTTGATTTATTCAAACTTAGATTCCGCGCACAAAAAAAATTTTCACCTTATATCCAAAATCAACAATGAATTCATCAAGATACTTAGATTTGAAAAAAACAGAAGAATTACATTAAGAGAACTCCCCACAGAATTATCGTCGAAAAAAGAATTCAGACTAGACTTATCTAAAAGAAATATTTCTAATGAAGAATTCAAATCAATCACAACTAGATTTCCTAACATAACTGAAATCATTATAAGTAGGTGTACAAAGATTACAGATGCCGGTCTCGCTCACCTACAAGAACTCAAAGGACTGACTCATCTCGACATAAGTAGGTGCTATGAGATTACGGATGCCGGTCTGGCTCACCTACAAAAGCTCAAAGGACTGACTCATCTCAATATAAGTTGGTGCAAGCAGATCACAGATGCCGGTTTAGCATCTCTACAAGAACTTAACGGGCTCATCACCCTCTATTTGAATGGCTGCAATCTGATCACAGATAACGGCTTAGCCTCTCTACAAGAGATCAAAAAACTCGACCAACTCTGTCTACGTCACTGCGATCAGATCAATAATACTCATCTAGTTGCTTTACAAAAGCTTACAGGACTGACCTTTCTCGATCTAACTGAGTGCAGTCAGATTACAGATGCCGATCTAGCTCATATACAGAAGCTCAGAGAAGGCACCAACTTCCATCTAAGGGGCTAGAATAAATTTCGGTGAGGCTGTTATACTTTTCCCCATGTCTACACTGCCAAAGTCCTACGATCCTAAGCTCGTCGAAGATAAGCTCTACTCCTTCTGGGAAGAAGGAAACTTTTTTAAAGCCGACGCCTCTTCTAAGAAGAAACCCTTCTGCATCGTCATCCCCCCTCCGAACGTCACCGGCGTTCTGCACATGGGCCATGCCCTGGTCAACACTCTGCAAGATATTCTCATCCGTCAGAAGCGTATGCAGGGCTTTGAAGCTCTCTGGGCTCCGGGCACGGATCACGCAGGGATTGCCACGCAATCTGTCGTCGAGCGCGCGCTCTTTGCGAAGACGGGCAAGCGTCGCAAGGAGTTTGATCGGGAAGAGTTCCTCAACCATATCTGGGACTGGAAGGATCAGAGCGAAAAACGCATCCTCCATCAAATTAGAAAACTCGGCTGCTCCTGCGACTGGTCCAGGCAGCGTTTCACGATGGACGATAAGAGCAATACGGCTGTCCGCGCTGTCTTCCGCAAGATGTATGACGATGGTCTCATCTACCAGGGCGACTATCTCGTCAACTGGGACCCTGCAACGCAGACGGCTCTCTCCGACGATGAAGTCGAGCATGAAGAGCGTGATTCCTTCCTCTGGCATATCCGCTATCCTTTGGCCGAGGGCGAAGGCTCCATTACTGTGGCTACCACACGTCCTGAAACGATGCTCGGCGATACTGGCGTTGCTGTGCATCCAAGCGATGAGCGCTACGCCTCTTTCATCGGCAAAAAGATTAAGTTACCTCTGACTGATCGTCTCATTCCGATCGTCGCGGATCACTTCGTTGAGAAGGACTTTGGTACGGGCGCGGTCAAGATCACTCCGGCTCACGATTTCAACGACAATGAAGCTGGTCAAAGATGTAACCTCGAGATGATCAACATCATGACGCCTGATGGCAAGATCAATGAAAATGGTGCTCCTTTCACGGGTCTGACTATGGAAGAAGCGCGCGCGGCGGTCGTCAAAGAGCTCACAAAATTAGGTCTGATCGTCAAGATCGATCCGCACCCAATGCGCGTCGGTGTCTCTTACCGCTCTAAGGCTGTCATCCAGCCCTATCTCTCCAAGCAGTGGTTTGTGAAGATGAGTGTGTTTAAGGACAAGCTCCTCTCCGCTGTGCGAGATGAGCGTGTACGTCTCGTCCCGCCTCATTGGCAAGCGACCTATGAACACTGGATCGAAAACTTGCGCGACTGGTGCATCTCGAGGCAGATCTGGTGGGGACACCGTATTCCGATCTGGCACGACCGTGAAAATCCTGAGAACATGATCTGCTACGATGGCGAGGGCGTACCTCCTGAAGTCGCTGCCAATCCCGAGCGCTACGAGCAAGATCCTGATGTGCTCGATACTTGGTTCTCCTCCGCTCTTTGGCCTTTTTCCATCTTGGGATGGCCCGATCAAACCGATGATCTGAAGAAGTTCTACCCCACATCGACGCTGATCACCGGCCACGATATTCTCTTTTTCTGGGTCGCTCGCATGATTCTCATGGGTGAATATGTGATGAAAGAGGTCCCGTTCAAAGAGACGTTTCTCCATGGCTTGATCTATGGAAAGTCTTACTGGCATCAGTCAAAAGATGGCGCTTTAAGCTATGCGAGTCCCGAGGAGAAAAAGGGCTACGATCTCGGCGAACCTATTCCTAAGGATATGCAGTCGAAATGGGAAAAGATGTCGAAGTCAAAGGGCAATGTGATCGATCCGATCGAGATCATCGATCAGTATGGCACCGATGCAATGCGCATGGCGCTCTGCTCTTCTGTGACTCATGCCCGCCAGCTCGATCTGGACAGACGCCGCTTTGAGGAGTTTAAGAACTTTGCCAACAAGATCTGGAATGGCTCGCGTTTTGTCCTGCTCAATTTGGAGCAAGAGCCTGGCTTGAGCTCTGAGGCGATCGCTAAAGGTCTCGATTATGATCTGTTGACTCTAGAAGATCGCTGGATTCTCTCCACGCTCAATCGCACGATTGCTGATCTCAACCGGCATTTCGAAGAGTACACGTTTGATAAGGCTGCGATGCGCGCCTATGAGTTTTTCTGGAATGACTTCTGCGCTCTTTATGTCGAGCTCTCCAAGCCTGTGCTCTTTGGCAAGATCGGCATACCGGCTCTGCGTGAAAACAAGCAGAAGATTCTCGCCATTGTGCTCTGTGCTGCGATTAGGCTGCTGCATCCTATCGCGCCGTTCATCACCGAAGAGATCTTTTCTATGCTCCGCGCTCATTTCGGTGATCTCAAAATGCCGGAGAAGTGCGATCCTTACACCAAGGATCTCATCGCTTCTCTGCAATCGGCTGCCTGTATCGTCGCGCCCTATCCGGAAGTGTTGGAAAAGGATCATGTCTGCTCTGAAATTGAAGAGACGTTTCAGCGAGTGCTTGAACTCATCTACGCGGTGAGAAATATTCGCGCTGAGATGCAGCTGCCTCCGTCTGAAAAGACTGAGCTGCTCTTGACCGGTCAAAAGCATCACCGTGATTGGAAGACAGCGCACGAGCATCAGTCGATGCTGCTCGCGTTGACGTCCACTATTTCGATCAACTTTTTGGAGAGCGATGAGCAGCTGCCCGCCTTTGGTGCAAGCTCGCTGGTGGGGCATTTGAAGCTGACGATTCCAATTCCTGAGTCTTTCCGTGCGAAGGAAAAGGCGCGTCTGGAAAAAGAGATGCTCAAACTGCAGAAGCAGAGAGATGGCAATCTGGTGAAGCTCGGCAATCCCGATTTCTGTGCCAAGGCGCCTCCTG
>JAJFMM010000007.1 GCA_021772165.1 Chlamydiota bacterium
CGAAGATTTTATCAGCTCCGGAATGTTTCAAACCCTTGAGGTTCGATACTCTGCGGAAACAATCATGGACACTCACAGACGCGATCTATTGAAAGATAACGATCACGTCTACCTCGAGCCCTCCCTGAAGTTTTATCCCTATCTGTTGATGGAAGTGAAATACAACCGCTCCTTCAATAGAACAGGCGAAGGAGTGATTCTCTGGGGACTTGTCGACGGTGAGATGGTCATCAACGCCAGCACCTGGGAAACAACACACGGGTTTCGAGACTGCATCACCTCTAGTGCAACGCGCCAAGAATTTAAGATCATCAATGCACTGGCTAGCCGCGGAGGCACCTGGGATCGCGAAGGTCTTTCCAAATTCCTCAATATCGAAAACCACATGCTCGACGAGTGGGCAGAAGCTTGCCGCAAAAAGAGCCTGATCGTCCAGAACGGCAACAGCTACAGACTCCACCTACAGAGCCCAAAATTACAGGTCATCCCTGAAACGCGTCTTGATCTGGGCCTCGTCACAAAGCGCACCAAAAGCGCCATGCGCGCTAGAAGACGCTTCAGAGGCACGCAAATTGAGCAGATCGCACGAGCGGCATTCGGCGCCGATTTCGCGATCCGCAAAACAACAGAAATTTTCCTCCCCGTATACAGCATCGTTGTCCAAAATCCGGACGGATCGCAGATGACCACCTTCTGGAATGCGCTCAATGGTAAGCGCCTCTCCCATCCGTATTATCTTGAATAAAAGAGTTCAGTAGCCTAGACTCAGCCTCTCGTTTCTTTAGGAAAGATGGCTGAGTGGCCGAAGGCACGTCCCTGCTAAGGACGCGTACCCTTACGGGTACCGAGGGTTCGAATCCCTCTCTTTCCGAATTCTCATACTCCCTACCTTGCAGGAAATGTGTGTTATGCTATTCTGCTAGGCATGTCCCAAAAAAGAGAAATCGAAGTTAAGATTCCACCGAACTCGAAAGAGTCGGAAATGATGGTGCTCGGTTGCATGCTGACCAGCGTCAACGGCCTGAATATCGCAGCCGACCTGCTCAACGACGTCGATTTCTACTACACAGAACATCAGACCGTCTTCACCTCCCTCAAAAATGCCTACTGCGCAGATAAGCCAGCTGACATTCACCTCATCGCAGAAGACCTCAAGAGACAAAACAAACTCGACTCCATCGGCGGCATCAGCTACCTAACAGCACTAGCCCAATTTGCCGGCACATCCGCACACATCGAAGAGTACTCCAATCTCGTACGCGAAAAAGCGATCCTCAGGCGCATGGTAAACGCAGCGCAGACGATCGAGAGAACAGCCCTCTCCGAACCGGATGACGTCTCCGTAGCCCTCGACAACGCACAAGCGAGCTTTTTCAAGATCTCGCAATCTGCGCAAAACAGCCCCGGCACTTCCCTGAAAGATCTGCTTACAGGAGCCAAAGCCGAATCGGGCCTGCCTTACCTCAAAGAGCTCCAAGAGCGCCAGCAGCAATACCAAGAACGCGATCCGAATGAACCCGCAGTCACAGGACTGCCAACACACTTCCTCGATCTCGACACACTGCTCAACGGCCTCATGCCCTCGAACCTCTACATCCTCGCCGCACGTCCGGCGATGGGTAAAACCGCTTTTGCTCTCAACGTCTGCGAACAAGTCTGCTTTAAAAACCGCGTCCCCACCGGTATTTTCTCCCTTGAGATGGGCGCATCGCAACTCCTACATCGCGTGATCTGCTCACAATCCGAAGTTGAATCGGATAAAATCCAGACAGGCTCCCTCAACGGCGGTGAGTACCAGCGCATCGTCGCCTCCGTCAACTCCATGCAGAAACACTCCATGATCATCGACGATCAGCCAGGCATCAAAATCACCGACCTCCGCGCGCGTGCTCGCCGCATGAAAGAGACACACGACATCGGATTTCTCATGATCGACTACCTGCAGCTCCTCAGCGGCTCGGGCAATTCGCGAGCACAGGAAAACCGACAAAATGAGATCTCTGAAATCTCGCGTATGCTGAAAAATCTGGCCCGTGAGCTCAATATTCCCGTCCTCTGCCTCGCCCAGCTCTCTCGTAAAGTGGAAGAGCGCCAAGGCCACCGCCCCATGATGAGTGACCTGAGAGAGAGTGGGAGTATCGAGCAAGACTCTGACGTTGTCATGTTCCTGCTGCGCCGCGAATACTACGATCCCTACGACAAACCAGGCATGGCAGAACTCATCATCGCCAAGAACCGCCACGGTCCCGTAGGCAGCGTAAATATGACCTACAGAAAGGAATTGGCCCAGTTTGCCAACTACGTCCCGGTCAACGCTCCAGGAGATGGCCAGAAAAGCAATAGCCAAGCTTTTTCAGCATTTAGCCCTGACGGCTAATCAAATTTTGATTTGAATTCTTTTCGGTATACTTTAAGTGGCTCTCTGACCTAAACTAAGACTCATTTTGATGAATGAAGAGGAACTATGTCTTCCGTGAAAAAGAAGCGACGGGCGAAAATTTCGCTCCACAAGCGTAAAAAACGCCGCCGCCGCGATCGCCATAAGAAGCGTTAATTAAAGTCCCTCCGTTCATTCGGGGGGAATATCTATCTATGTGGAACTATCCAGAAACATATGATGTCATCGTAGTCGGAGCCGGCCATGCTGGCTGCGAAGCTGCTCATGCGGCTGCGCAGATGGGTGCTCGTACACTCCTGCTCACGATGAATCTCGATACCATTGGCAAAATGAGCTGCAATCCCTCCATCGGGGGCACGGCAAAAGGCCACATGGTCCGAGAGATCGATGCCCTGGGTGGCTTGATGGGCAAAATTGCCGATCGCACAAGCATCCAGTTCCGCATGCTCAATGCCTCCAAAGGACCCGCCGTCCGCTCACCCCGCTCTCAAGCCGATAAAGCCGCCTACGCACAGGCGATGAAACATCAGCTAGAGCAGACACCCAACCTAGAGATCAAGCAAGGTACGACCGAATCGCTTGTCGTTGAAAACGATCGCGTTGCCGGTCTGGCCACTCTTGAAGGCATCGTCTACAGAGGCAAAACCGTCATCATCTCGTCCGGCACCTTCATGCGAGGACTCCTGCATATTGGAGAAACGCAATTCGGCGGCGGCAGAGCTGGAGACAAAGCCGTAAAAGGCCTTTCGCCTTGCCTAGAACAGCATGGATTTCGTTTGGGGCGCCTTAAGACAGGAACGCCTCCTCGCATCAACCGTAGAAGCATCAATTTTTCTCTTTGCGAAGAGCAGCCCGGAGATCCGGACGTCCGCTTTTCTTTCGATGAGCCCGAAGAGAGGCTGCAACAAGTCTCCTGCCACATCACCTACACGACAGCGGAAACAAAAGCGATCATCGAGAAAAATCTGCATCGCTCCCCCCTTTTTGCGGGGAGAATCCAAGGAGCAGGAGCGCGCTACTGCCCCTCGATCGAAGATAAAATCGTACGTTTTGCAGATAAAGAGCGCCATCAGCTTTTCCTCGAGCCGGAAGGACTGACAACCGAAGAGTACTACGTCAACGGCATCTCCTCATCGCTACCTTTTGATGTGCAACTCGAGATGATCCGAACCTGCATCGGCCTAGAGAACGCTGAAATCATGCGACCGGCCTATGCGATTGAGTATGATTTTGTGAAAAGCGAGCAGATCTACGCCTCTCTGGAGACCAAGCTGATCGAAGGCCTTTTCCTCGCAGGACAGATCAATGGAACCACCGGCTATGAAGAAGCCGCAAGCCAAGGACTCCTCGCTGGGATCAATGCAGCAAGTAAAGCTCAAGGCCGCGAGCCCCTGATCCTATCTAGAAGCTCTAGCTATATCGGCGTCATGATCGACGATCTGATCCGCTTTGATCTCGATGAGCCCTACAGAATGTTTACGAGCAGAGCCGAACATCGCCTGCTCCTTCGGCAAGACAATGCCGATCTTCGCCTCAGAAAGATCGCCTACGATTATGGCATGGTGACAGAAGAGCAATACAAACGAGTGGCCCATAAAAAGAAGACACTCGAAGAGGAGACGGCTCGCCTAGCGAAAACGTTCAAAACGATCGAAGGAAGATCTACATCTATAGGTCAGCTACTCTGCCGTCCCGAGTGGACCTACTCGCGCCTTTTGGAAAATTTTTCCGATGTCATTCAAGACCATGGAACCGATTGCAATGAGCAGATCGAGCTGCATCTGAAATATGCAGGCTACATCGAAAGACAGAAGAAGGAAGTTGCCAAGCTCGAAAACCTCGACGTCGTTCGCATCCCTAAAGACTTTGATTATAACAAGATCGTCGGACTTCGCACAGAAGCTAGACAGCGCTTTTTACGCGTTACCCCGGAGAATATGGGACAAGCCTCGCGTATTTATGGAATCTCTCCCTCAGACCTCTCGATTCTCTTGATTGCCCTGCAAAAAAAACTATGATAAACGGGTTGAATGGCGCATCCAAAACTCCAGTTACCCACAATCCTTCTGATTAGCGACAATCCAGCGATTGTCCACTGGATGAGAAAAAATCTAGACAGCGAGTTTACGCTCCTGGAGGCAGCCAAAGAAGAGAAAGCACTACAAATCGTTCGAACAACCCTTCTTGACTTCATCATCCTCGACTCGAGTTTCGAAGAGAAAGACGCACTCACCCTATCCAGCAAAATCCGTCAGCTCAACACCGTCGTTCCAATCCTTCTTATGACAGGCCGCCTCAGAAAACCCTTCCGAGAAAGAGCTTTTGATGCCGGCGTTACAGATTTTCTAAACGACCGCCTCGATCCAGAGGAGCTCGAAACGAGAATTGCAATTGGGAAAAAGGCCGCCTCTGAGCGCAGAAAAGCCGCTAGCCTCTCCGGACTGATCCAGGCGCCTGAAGAAAAAGAGACCTCTCGCATCTACCTTAAGAGTAAAGTCCTGCTCAATGAAAAAGCCCTCCGCCTGCTAGCCGATGCTAAACAAAAAGGGAACCCCATCGCACTGCTTACCCTGCGTGTCGACCAGTTTCAGAAGCTCGAAACGGAACATGGGATGATCAAAGCAGAGCTGTTGCAGCACGAGCTTGCGGAAAAGATGGAAACGCTGCTGCATACAGGCGATCTACTGATCCCCTATTCCAATGGACGCTTCATCCTGCTTCTACCCGAAACCGGCCCCGATACGGCTCGCACCAATGCAGAAAGATTGCGCAGCCAGATTCAGAGAGAGACTTTTTCTATCGATGGAAAGACACTCCATCTCACAGTTTCTATCGTCATTAGCCTCCCCGGAACGGGTGACGACGAATATAACCTCATGGTAGCCAATGCCATCAAAGCGCTTCAGCAAAGCGAGTCAATGGCCAACCTGATCCTATCGCTAGACAAGGAGAACAGATGAATTTCAAAGCACTTATTTTTGCCATGCCGCTAACCCTCGCGGCACAACAACACATGATCGCGCCAAAAGAGACACATCACACAGCGCCCGCACCGGAGATGTCTCCATCACTAGTGGGAAAAACGACTATACTGATCCAGGCTAAAGCGCGATCGGAAGATCTCGTCAAAGCCTATGAGTTTCTTAAAAAAGAGAAACCCACCTATCGCATCTCAGTGCGCCTCGCGAATAAACAGATCATTTCAAACGTGCTTGAGATGACAGCCATGCCGAATGGAACGCTCTTTATCTTTAAATCTTCGACGCCACAAGGCGCGACAACTCAGATTGTGTCGATTGAAGAGATCGTGGACTTCTTCTATTCATGAAGCTCCATCTCATCGAACTGACCCAAACAACCATTTACGAGCAGCTCTTACTTGAAGAAGCGCTGCTGCGTGCTGATGAGAGAAGCTTTTGCGTCATCAACTATGGAGCACCCCGCGCGATTGTTATGGGCCTCTCAGGCATTCCGGAAGAGCTTATCCAACTAGAGCACGCAGCCAGAGATAAGATACCCGTCCATAAGCGCTATAGCGGCGGTGGCACCGTTATTGTCGACGAACAGACACTCTTCATCTCATTTATCATCGCCAAGAAAGACCTCGATATCATCGCCTATCCGGAGCCGATCCTACGCTGGAGCTTTGATCTCTACCAGAAGGCCTGGAATCTCCCCAACTTTTCTCTGCATGAGAATGACTATGCGATTGGAGAGAGAAAATGCGGTGGTAATGCCCAGTATCTACGCAAAGATCGCTGGATGCACCACACCTCTTTTCTCTGGGATTACCAAGAAAAGAACATGGAGTATCTACTGCTGCCGAAAAAGAGACCGGCTTATCGATTGGATCGCTCCCACAATGATTTTCTCTGTAAGTTAAAAGAATTTACGTCTCTGGAAACTCTGGTCAAAAATCTAAAAGCAGAACTTGTAAAGCGGTTTTACATTGAAAGGGTCAGCCCAGAAGAGCTGAAAGAAATCCAATCACGCAGTTACCGTATCGGTACTCACTCTCTGGACCTATAAAAAATCCCTGCCGAAAGGGGTCTGACCAAAAGCTCAGTCAACCGTGCATATTACACGTTGGGCCACTTCCCAGGGAGGGCACGGAGGCCGTGACCTGGCGTTGCAGCCGCTCTAAGGTAAGCTTGTAGTTGAAGGGCATCGATAATCAGAGTATCCCTTTCAGCAGAGTGCAGGCATTCTCTCCTAAAAGCTTATTTTAAGAAAACAACAATTTCACAAAAGAGTTAATCGCCTGAGTCGGAAAGACCTGTGGCGTCTTTGATAGCTTGTTTAGTCGCTTCTCTACCGATCAGAGCGATCGATTCTGTCAGAGGAATTTTTTTGGGGCAGACCCTCACACAATTTTGCGCATTGCCACAGCCTGCGATCCCATCTTCATCGAGAAGAGCGCGCAGTCTTTCCGGCTTTTCATTCTTTCCGGCAGGATGAGCGTTGAAGAGACGAGCTTGAGAGATGGGGGCTGGCCCCATGAAAGGAGAGTGATCATTGACCTGAGGACAGCTCTCGCTGCAGCAGCCGCAAGTCATGCAAGTGGAGAGTACATACAGAGCTTCCTGCACTTCTGGACCGACCTTTTCGCCGAACTGCTTGGTCGTATCCCAAGTACCATCAGCAGAGACCCAGCTTCTCACTTTTTTCAGTGATTCGAACATTTTCGTCCGATCGACACAGAGATCGCGAATCAGAGGAAATTTAGTAAAAGGCGCGAGCGTGATGGTTGTCGATTTTCCAGAGATGATGAGATCTTCGATGAGAGCCGTACAAGATTGCCTTGGGCGACCATTGATGAGCATGGAACAAGATCCACAGACCTCTTCAAGACAGCCCTGTTCCCAAGCGACCGGAGTGGTTGTTTCACCTAGCTTATTGATCGGATTGGCTTGAATCTCCATTAGAGCAGAAATCACATTCGCACCCTTCGTGCGCTCTAACTCGAACTCTTCCCAAAACTGTTTGTCTGAGGTGCCGCGATAAACCCGCAATGTGTAGCTGTTTTCTTTCATGAGGCTATTCCATTATTTGAAAAGAAGATTTTTTTCATGGAGTTTGAAACCCATTCGCAGGACATGCCTGAATAGGCAGGCCAAGAAGGGGCTTCAAACTCCGTGAGAAAAGTCTCAAAAAGCGACTTTGATAAATGGTGGGATAGTCTCATAATGGTGGCTGTATGTTTGTAGGAATGTTCTTCAAAGTTGGCTTCACTTTCTTAGCGTGCGTATA
>JAJFMM010000061.1 GCA_021772165.1 Chlamydiota bacterium
CCATGCCTCCGGGCACGCGATACGCACGGACGACATCGGGTTGTGTGTAGCGCAGGCGGATCGCTGCGATGAACATCAGCACATACATCACCATGTAGAGAGCAGAGGCCAGTGCCAAAAGTATCCAGTAGGAGGAGTTGATCGACGGCATGTAGAGAAAGACGAGAGAGAGGATCGAGACGATGATCGCCTGGGTCACCATGATGGAGACGGGCATCGAGTTTTTGTTCATCTTGCACATTAGAGGGGGGAGGTCGCCATCGAGTGCTGTGGCGAGGAGACTGCGGCTGGGACCGACGATCCAGGTGCTCATCATCCCGAGGGCGCCGATCGTCATGATCGCTGCAATGAGGGGAACGGCCCACTCCATATTGAACGCTCTAAAGAGATAGCGGAACGCCTCCATCCCTCCTGAGGTCAGCTCGATCTGATCTAAAGGTACGACGGCGGCTATCGTCACTGAGCCGATCGCGGAAAGAGCGATGATGATGACGGCGGAGAGGAGAATCGCTTTTGGGAAATCTCTTTTTGGGTTTTTGACATCTTTGGCGTGCACGGCAGACATCTCCATCCCGGCAAAACTCATCAGAAAACCGCTGAGCAGCGCCAGCTCATGGATCGAGCTGAGATCGGGAATGAGGGCATCGAGATTGAACTGGATCTGAGGTGTGTGACCGCTGGCTAACCAGATGATGCCGAGCAGAATGATGAGAGCGACCGGCAAGATGGTGCCAAAGAGAGCTCCGATCGAGCTGATCCATCCCGAGGTTTTCATGCCGAGGAAATTGATGAGTGTCGCTGACCAGAAGGCTCCGAGCACCACGCAGATCACATAGACTTTGTTCTGAGCGAGCTCCGGCATGAAGACGTAAGCGCAGGTCGCTGCGATGAAGGAGAGGATCGTCGGATACCAGATCACGTTCTCAATCCACTGCAGCCAGACGGCGAGGAAGCCGAGTCTGGGGCTCAAGCCCTCTTTGACCCAAGTATAGACTCCGCGATCGGGCCAGCCGGTGGCAAGCTCTGCAGAGACGAGAGAGACGGGAATGAAGTAGAAGATCGAAGAGAGGATCAGAAAGAAGATCGTGGCGAGGCCATATTCGGCCATGAGGGGGAAGTTTTTGATGTTGCAAATCGCCGCTACGTTGATCATCGCGATCGTCCCGGCGGTCAGTGTGCGCTTTTGCTTCATGGAGAGTTGCCTTCGTTATTCTCTTTCCATTATACTGTTCGCTTCTTTTACAGATAGGGTCCTGACCCTATCTCACTAATCAGGTTCTTTATGCCACAGATGAAAGTCGATGATATCAACATGTACTACGAAGTGCATGGCCAGGGAGAGCCTCTTGTTCTAGTCTCAGGTTTTGCGAGTCATCGCTACTACTGGCTTCCATTTATACCGGAGCTTTCTAAGCATTTTCAGGTCGTGCTTTTCGAAAATCGCGGAGCTGGAGAGAGCGATGCGCCGGAAGGATCCTATTCCATCGAGCAGATGGCTCAAGATGCAGCAAACTTACTCGAGGCGTTGAAGATTGAAAACGCTTATGTTTTAGGGCAGTCGATGGGAGGCGCGATCGTGCAGCAGCTCTGTCTCGATCATCCTCATCTGGTTAGAAAGGCGATCCTCTCCTGCACTGCAGCTAAGTTCTCTAAGGCTTTCCTCCTGAATATCGATATACAGTTAGCACTCGACGATGGCGGTGCGGATAAAAGGATGATGCTCAAAAGTAGGTTGCCTTGGATCTGCAGCAGCACGTTTCTCAGCAAGAAAGAGAATGTCGATGCCTTTCTCGATCTCATGCTCAGAGATCCATTGCCTCAAACACGCCCAGGATGCTTGGGACAGCTCGCAGCTCTGCATGCTTTCGACGCCAGCGACCGTCTGCATGAGATCAAACAGCCTCTGCTCGTGATCGCGGGTGATGAGGATCTCATTGTGCCTCTGCCCTATTTAGAAAGGCTCGCTGAGAACATTCCCAATGCCAAACTCCATGTATTCAAAGGCGAAGGCCATGCAGCGATTCGTGAACGGGTGTCTGAAACAGTCGAGCTGATACTCTCCTTTTTTAAATAGACTCTTCATCTAGAGACAGCCAAGGCTGAGGTGGCTCTTCCGGTACAAGGCACACCACTCCAGCTTCTCCAGGAAGGAGTTTTCTAGAAGAGGTTGAGGTGAGGGTGAGTAGCTTTTTTACGATAGGGCCATGAGAGATAACAATCACCGTACCGGATGGATGCTCTGCTTTGATCTCTTCTAAAAAATGAACCACGCGCTCCGTGATTTCCTCTTCCGTTTCGAAGTGATATTTAGCGGCGTATTCCGGTCTCCACTCGGATAAAAGAGGCTGCCCCTCGAGATCGCCAGCCTGGATTTCTTTGAGTCTCGCATCGGAGATGATGCTCTCTCTTGAGGCGATTCCACCCGCGCAGAGTAAATGGGCCGTCTCCATGGTTCTAGGTAGGGGTGAGGCGTAAATCTGATCTACAGAGAATCCATGAAAGAGCAGTTTTTGGGCTGTCTGAGCCACTTTTTCTCTGCCAGCTTCTGTCAGATGCGATTCTTGGTAATTCGGATGATCGGGATTGGAATTGAATATGCGTTTGATGTTGTGTTCTGACTGGCCGTGACGGACCAGAATGAGAGTTAATCCGGGGTCTGCATGTGCTAAGACCCCAAAAAAGCTAAAGTATACACTCAAGATGCTTAATAAGTTTTTCATCTGTTTTCTTCTGTAAGAGCTTCCCAGAGTCTAGCGGATTCTGCGAGAGGACTTTCCTTGAGTAAGGCTTGTTGGGCGCCGTAATGGCCTGCTGTCGCAGCCATTGCAAGCGCATCATTTCGATCCGATTCCGGGATAGGTCCTTTCCTAAGCAGGATCGGTACGAGAGCAAAGTTCTCCAGTTCGCACGTCTTGCGTACTGCCTGGCCTCTTATTTCATCTGTATAGGAGTGATGTTCTAGCAGTAATTG
Organism: Chlamydiota bacterium; assembly: GCA_021772165.1. Classification (GTDB taxonomy): domain Bacteria; phylum Chlamydiota; class Chlamydiia; order Chlamydiales; family SM23-39; genus JAKBAE01. Next base: position 2,972 of record JAJFMM010000061.1, read on the forward strand.
CACAATAGCCGACTGCTTGAAAAGAACCGCTGATAAAAAAGCTTGATTCCCACCTCTTTCTGTGGGATGGCCACTCTCAATCAGAGCCTTTGCGACTTTCTGCTGCCCACAACTAACGGCTTGTTTCATTGCTACATCTCTGCAGTTCTCTCCAATTTTACCGTGCTCAAGGAGAACTTCTATGATCTTTTCAGATCCAGGTTTACCAGCGAACAGTTCTATGACAGATTCTCTGTATTCCTGGAAGATTTTGCCGGTGGCCAGCTGTGTTTTCACGGCGCATATGTCGCCATTTGTTATCGCTCTGTGAAATAGAGTTACTGAGCTCTCAGGTTGAGAGGATCTGTTGCTGTTGGGAGAAATTGTGTTCATAGGGACTCTCTTTTTGTGTGGATGTGATTTATGATGTCGGAAGAGACGGCCTTTTGTTCCGCTTCATCTAAATGGGATTTTGAAATAGATCCATTTGTGAGAAGTATCTCTGAGGAGCCTACATAGCCACAACTTGCAGCAATGAGTAGCGCTTCACCTCTACAGATTTCCGAGATCTCTCCGCTATCCAGGAGGCGCTCTAAAATGGATGGAATGCCTTTTGCAGCAGCTTTTTTGACGGAGGCTTCTCGTGCTGTATCTGAGATAGTGTCTTGAAGCAGAACTTCCAGAACCTCTTCTTGTGACTCTTTTACAACCTTTTCTACTAGAGTATCTCTAGTTTCATCTGAGATAGGGCCGCTTCGAACCAGAGTCAGCAGAGTGGGGAAGTGGCCAGAGGTGCTCGCTGCAAAGGCTGCCTTACTTCTAACTTCCTCTGTGATGGGTGCTTCTAGTAGTTGTTGTACAATTTGATGGTACCCTTGACGAGCAGCGTAGTGCAGCGCCCAATCCCTATTTTCTTGTGAGAGCTCTCCTCTCTCTAGGATAATTTGTATGATTTCCAACTTCCCAAAGCTAAGCGCTGCTTGTAGTGCCTTTTGTGCACTCTCTGGGGGGACGGGTCCAGAGTCGAATACCATTCGTACAATGTCAGCATTAAAGCCCATGAGTAAACGTTCTTTCCGGTCATTTGTCACTTTGCCAGTTTCAAGCAGATCTCGTATGACATCTAGTTGCTTTGCTTCAACAGCTGCATCTAGCATCGGAGCGATGTGAGTGTTTAAGACGACATAGAGCCTTAGGAGGTCAAATACGAGGTCGAGATCTCCTGCTTCTGCAGCTCGGCATGTTAGGCTGCGCCAAGTGCTTGCAGTGGGCTCCATCTCTGCATCCGATAGGATGGCGAGAGCGGTTTTAAGAAAATCTACGGATAGGTCTTTTTTGGCGAGCAGCTGTTCTGCAACTTTCGGATTGTCGGTAGCTTGCAGAGCTCGGATTAGACTCTCTTCTGAGAGAGTGCCGCTCTTGAGCACCCATTGGACCATCTCCGGATTGCCCTCTTTAGCACCCGCCACTTCTAGTAAATATTCTCTCTCGCCATCTGAGAGTGTGCGCTTCTCAAGCAGCTCTTGTATGATCTTCGGTTGGTTGTGTTGAAGCGCTCTGGATAGCATCAGGCTCGAGTCGTTGTTTACGTTGCCTACTTGCTTGAGCGACTTTAGGTTTTTTACGAGTTCGAGATCTCCTTCCTCTGCAGCGCGGAGAGTCATCTTTTGCCATTCTCTGTCTGTGAGTTGCTCTCCTTGGCTTTTTAGATAGGCTAGAGTTCTTTTGACAACATCAACGCTCTTTCCGAATTCGCTTTTTTGTTGCTCTCCAATCCATGTCATATCCAGAGCAATGAGTTTCTTTTTGATATCTGGAAGTTGAGCCAGTTGACTAAATGCCTGATTGGTCGAGGCAAAGAGGGATCGCTCTTCTTGAGGAAGAAGTGCGTTGATGTCGTGATGCAATTTTGGGGACAAAGAGAGGAGGGTTGTCGTCATGGGAATCGTCTCTAGTTATTTTGAGCGCAAGGTTTTACACGAAGGCTGCTTATTTAGAAATGATTTTCCATACTTAAGAGCTCTACGATCTCGCTGTGCCCGCTCTCAGCAGCCCATTGAACGGCTATATCTCTTGCTTCATCTGAGATGTCCCAGGACGCAAGGAGAGTTGATACGATTTCGTGATTTCCTAGACCGGCAGCTTTTTTAAGCGCTGCATCTACTACATCGATAGAGATGGGGCCTTCTTCGAGAAGAAGGTTCGCAATGCTGTTCTCTCTTTTTGTAATCGCCCATTGCATTACTCTTCCCATAGTAACCTCTGTATTCGGTCCATGTTTAAGTAGAGCCTGTACCATTTCGGCTTCTCCATTATAGGTAGCTTGTATAAGCACTTTTTCTTTTATAGCTGGGTTGAGCCACGACTTTTGATTGGTTGTAAAATTGAGGGCCCTGCTGAAGAGGTCGACCAGCGATTCTCCCTCATCTTGTTTTGAGACAAGCCATTTTGTATCCATCTTCTTGATAGAGAGTATGGCATTGTCAACACATGGGGCGAGAGCCTCTTTTCTCCGTTCTTCCAGCTTAGTATAAAATATTTTGTTGATTGAGGATGCAAGCAATGGTTTGTCCGTAGTGGATTCAATAATGTTTTCGAATAGGCTTGGGATGTCTGTATGTAAATAATTTAATTCAAGTGTCATAGTGTTATTCTTTTGTTAGTTTATAAGCCCAGTATTTTAACGGAGATTTGTGAATATACGATTAATGTCTAACAAGGAAAAATTTGAGTCGCACTCATCGTTCCTCTGAGAGCGGGGCGGAATTATGAAGGTCTTCTGCGATCTCGGGATGGCCTCTGTGAATCTAATCGATCAAAAATTACAGACCTTACCTGGCATAGTCTGCGTTTATGCTGCAATCGGTCAGAAAGAATACTAATGCCGTATTGTTGGTTCTATGAGCCACGTCCAATTTTTTGTCAGTTAATGCTCCTAGCTGTGTTGGATAGCGATTAAGTAGCTCTATTAGGGCTGATGTGTCTTGGCTTTCAATAGCTTGATCAAGCAGCTGCGACAGTTTCGGGGGTATTTGTAAGATAAATTCTTTTTCTACTTTGGTAGTTGTGTAGGGGGTTACTGGAGGGGCGATTGCAGTCATGTTCGTTTCCTTTGTTTTTGGGTGCAATGGTATAGAGGAATCTCTCTTGCTGTATTTGAGATTGTGCCGGTTTCGAGAAGAGCCAGCATGATCTCGTAGTGTTCATTAACCGATGCGATTTGG
>JAJFMM010000062.1 GCA_021772165.1 Chlamydiota bacterium
CCTGCACATCCTGCCGCCGAAGGCGATCTTCCAAGCGAAGCGGATCCTGTTCTCCTTATTTCAATACACTCCCTTCCTTCCTTCCTGTACATTCGGTTCTTTTTCTTCTTTGCATCAAACGGAACCTCTTGGTATTCTTCCATCATTTAAAATAGCGAGATAGCCTCATGCTAGAGTTCTTTCGAAAATACCAGCGCTTCTTCATGATCAACGTTACGGTCGTGATCATCATCTCTTTTTGCTTTTTTGGTACCTCGAGTTCAATGGGCTCTTTCGAAAAGAAGAAAGATTTTGTCGTTGGCTCTGCCATTGACGGCTCCGATCTAAACTACTCTGAAATTCGACAGCTCTCTAGCTTGATGAGCTTGCAGAAATCTCAGGGAATCTTTCATCAGAGCTTTTTAAAAACCGGGGCGGCAGATCTTCTCGCCAATGCCTATGAAGAGGGACTCAAAGATAACTGGTCATCTAGACTCGTCAAGGCGCGCGCCGCAAGGTTTTACTCCCACCCATCTTCGCCCTACCTAGATGCTAGAGCCGTCTGGTCTCAGCTTGTACCGGGCCTCCTCGAAGAAATAAGCGCTCTGCAAAAACTCGAAGAGGGCGACCCAAAATTTTTCCCTCTCTGGTCTCGCCTCTATGCACTCCAAGAATCGATTCCTCCAGAGCTGGTACAGCGCGTTTTGATCTATCATCAAAAGCAAGCGGGACTTCCCATGGATCCAAGGCTCGCCAACGGCGATTTTTCTCTATTCGGCTGCAGGACCCTCGAAGACTGGTTCGGTCGTGAATTTCTCGATCTAACCTCCCAATTTATCCTCAATGGATCAGCCTTAGCCAAACAGCAAGGCATGAAAGTCTCCAGAGAAGAGGCTCGTACCGATTTTAACAAACAGTTTGGCTCCCAACAAAGAGAGCTGCAATACCTTGGAATCGCAGAGCAAGAGGCTGTCAGCCTCTGGCAAAAAGCACTTGGATTTCTTCGCTGGTTCGACGAAATTGGACAAGCTGCGCTCGTCGATGCGCTTCCCTACCAAAAATTTGCAGAATTCGCTCAAGAAAAAGCCATTGTTGATCTCTATTCTCTTCCGCAAGAACTGCACTTTTCTACTCTAGACGATCTCTTGGCCTTTGAGACCTATACCAGACTCACATGCAAGCAATCTGCCGACGCTCTCTCTTTACCGAGTGACTCTCTTCCCTTAGACAAAGTGTTAGAAAAAGCGCCCGAATTGACAGCCACTACCTACCGAGTGCGCTATTCTAAAGTAGATCCATCTACGCTCGGTGCCTCGCTTTCTCTCACGGAGCTGTGGGACTGGCAGACCGAAGAGAAGAACTGGACACTCTTAAGCAAAAATTTCTCCCCTCTGAAAGGCGGTGAAACGGCCGATGAGCGCTTTGCCATCTTAGAAAAACTCGATCCGACGCAACGTCGATCCATCGATGCGTGGAGCCGGCTGCAAATTGCACTCGATCGCCCCGAATGGATCGAGTCAGCTTTTCTCTCCGCGAATGTAGAAGAGAAAGAGATTTCAGTTTCTAAAGACCATATCGATGGTCTCGAAATCCAAGCGCCTAAAGAATTCGAATCTCTTCTCGTGCGAGCCCTCGTCAATGATCCAGAAGCCATTGAAGCATTGAGAGACTACCGAGAGAAAGAAGCGTTCTTCAGGATTGAAGAAGTAGAACTGGTCAAAGGCATTTCGATTCTCTCCTTTACAGAAGCCAAAGAGAAGAAGCGCATTCCTATCGAGAGCTTTTTAGAAGAAGAGTATCGACGTATCCGCTCCCAGTCTCCCTCCTCTTTTAAAACCGAAGAGGGTGATTGGAAACCGCTGAGCGAAGTACGCGAGAAAGCGATCCGAGTCCTCTTTTCCGATCTATTTAAACAGATCGATCGATCAGAATTTGAACACTCATGGGAAAGTGGCCAGGGTCCTCTTGAGTTTTATGCACAGCATCGCTTCCGAGAGCTGATGCACCGTGCACTTGCCTCTGTAAAAAATGGAGAGGCTCTACAACCCAGTCTATGGAATTTGAATACGACAGAACGAACAATCGAACGCAGCAGCCAAGGTGAATGGATGAATTATCAAGCTTATGTTCTTCAACCGGGACAATGGTCGCCTATCCACGTACCGGCGAATGGAGAAATTGTCTTTTTCTTTCTGAAAAATCGCGAGATCTCATCAGAACCGATCTTAGACCAGATCCAATTTGGCAAAGAGACTCTCGCACAAGAAGCTCAAGCACGCTTCGCCGATCGTCTTTTAGAAATTGCGATTCAAAAACAAGCGCTTGTTTTTCCCATGCGTATTGAAGGAGAAGCTCATGACGATCTTTGAAGAACTTCCCTCGCTCTCTCCCGTGCAATTTTTTGCGCTCTCTTGGGATTGTCCCTATCTCAAAAAAGGCGTGATGAAAAAAAATTCAGATTCGAAATTACCCATCGTTGACGACCTCTGCTCAGAAGAGGCCTTCGCGGATCTCCACATGAGCTGGAATGAAGAGAAGATCTCAATCGTTGCACATGTCCGAGACAGATCTGAAGAGGATTCTCTGGAACTCTTTTTCGACACACGCGATCTCAAATCAAAATCGCATATGTCCAAATTCTGTCATCAATTTGTCTTTACCCCTGATGAAAAAGATGGATTGCACGGCCGAGAAACAACGCGTTTTTATAACGACGACCTCCATCGTATCTGCGATCCTGATGACCTTGTTGTTTCTGTAGACAGCGGTTCTAACTCTTATACACTCAACATCGAAATTCCCGCTCACTGTCTCTATGGCTACGATCCCATACAGTTTCCTCGCATCGGATTTACCTATCGCATCAACCGAGCCGCTGGTGCCGCTCAACATTTTGCGGTCTCTTCCGAAGAGTTTTCTCTTGAACAACACCCCTCCCTTTGGGCTACAGTAAAACTGACTAGGGAAGTCCTGTAAAGGTGCTGATTTTGAGAGCGGGAGTGCTTTTCGCTGTGAGATCGAGTTTGGAGGAAGTCGCCAACCTCTTTCCGGTTAGCGACTTTCGAAAACTCGATCGCAACAGAAAAGCGACCCGAGATTAAAAACATGACTTTTACAGGGCTTCCCTAAGTAGGTGTACATGAAATTTACGCAGTCTCATGAATGGATTCGGATCGAAGGGAATGTCGGAACGATTGGTATTACGGACCATGCTAAAGCTGAGCTGGGTGAAATTGTCCATGTTGAGCTACCTAAAGTCGGTAGTGTCGTCAAAGCCGGGGACGAGATCTGTGTCCTCGAATCAACCAAAGCTGCTGCGGATATCTACTCTCCCGTGTCAGGAAAAATTCTCTCTGTTCAAGAAAATCTTCGCGCCTCTACGAAAGAGATCAACCAAGATCCCGAATCAACAGGCTGGATCTTTCAAATCGAACTCTCTAAAATAAGTGAACTCGAATCACTTCTTACTAAAGAACAATATCAGAACTTTGTTCTTGGTAAATCGTAAAATTGTTGACTAACTACTTTCGTTTAGAATACTCTTTAGCAAAAATAATTTTGTTATGGAGGAGTGATGATAGTTGATGCATTAAAAAAAGTAGAAAATAAAACGGCTTCGTCCAAGTTCAAAAACGTTGATTTTATCTATCTGATGAATCTTGAAAAAAGGCCTGACAAGTTAAAGTATTCTCAGGAGAAGTTAGATGTTTATCAGATCAAACCCTGCTATTTCAAAGCTGTTTATGGATGGGGTCTGCCGTCGGAGATCTACTTGGACCTGGGTGTGAAATACCAGCTGGGGATGAGGACAGGAAAAGAGCAGGCATACCAAGCCACTCTTAATCCTTACACTAAAGATCCCTATAAGGTGATGGATGACTCTTGCATTGGGAAATCGTGCTTTCATCCGAATCTTTCTCTCGGCGCGATTGGTTGCACGCTCAGCCACCTATCTATTTTAAAAGATGCCTATGATTGCGGTTATGAAACGATCTGGATTTTAGAAGATGATTTTACGATTAAACAGAATCCGAGCATCTTATCTGAGAGAATTGAGCAACTCGATGCGATCGATCGGAATTGGGATATGCTCTACACCGATGACGATGTGAATACCTTCGAGCAAGGAATTCCGGATAATACAGCGATTTGGAGACCGGATGGTCCCTATATTTTTGAAGATTTGAGGACGCGCGTGCGGAAATCGCACTTCATCAAGCTCTATGGGCGCGCCTATACGCACTCTATGATTCTACGTAGAGCGGGCATGAAAAGAATTTTAGATTATTTTGCTAAGGGGGTATTTCTTCCTTACGATCTCGATCTGGCCTTTGTACCGAACTTAAGGAAATACAATCTGGTGGACAATGTCATTTGCGGGGGAGGGCCGGGTATGCTTTCAGACACACAAAAACATCATTTCAACTAAAATAAGAGAGGCCTCTCGATCATAAGGGAATCATCATGAAAAGAATCTTCTGTTTTTTGGCTACCCTCTATTTAGGGATGGCTTACGCTCAACCTGGGCAAGTGATCATCATCCGCCATGGGGAAAAGAACACTGTAACCTTTGAGCTCACTGGTGCGGGCATGGAACGGGCGGACGCGCTCTCCTCTTATTTAACTCACCCAAACGAAGGTCCTGGCTTTGTAGGTTCAGCGGGGCTTACCAATGTGCTCCTTTTCGATGATGGCCTACCTTTCGCGCTTTTCGCAGCTAGGCCGAAACAATATTCCGATGAGTTCACAGCGCGCTGCATTAACACTCTTTTACCTACTGCATTGAAGCTAAATTTACCCATCAATGCTCACTACGGATCTGGGCAAGAAAAACAGTTGGCGCGCTATATTCTCAATGACCCGCGTTTCGATGGGAAAAATGTTGTGATCTGTTGGCATCACACCGGTATTGCCACATTGATAGAAGCGTTTGGTTATGCTCCTAATTCCAATATCGTACCGACCTATCCTAATGATCGCTTTGATCTTGTCTGGCCGATGACTTTTCCGGCTCCTAAGCGCCCCGCCGTTGTAAATCCTATCTTGCAAAAACTTCTCTTCGGCGATTTTGCATCGTTTCCTTAAGGAAGGTCTGGAGAACATTCTTCCTCGCACTGCCAGCCGCCACCGAGGGCTTTGTAGAGGGAGATGAGATTGATGAGAGCAGTGGTATCCTTATTCAAAAGACTCATATCGGCCAGCACCGAATCTCTCTCGCTTTCTAAAAATGCGATCAGAGAGACCAGTCCCGTTTCGTAGCGATTCGCGGTTAGGTTGGCGATCTCATTGATCCGACGGGCGCTGTCTCTCATCTGAGATGCGCTGATCAAATCATCCGAATAGGTGACGAGAGAGCCCTCTGCATCTTGCAGGGCTGTAAGGACGGTGTTCTGGTATTGATAGCCTGCCATGCAGCATTCCGCTTCGGCGGCTTTCAAGCTACCGACGAGTCTTCCTCCCTGAAAGATAGGAATATTGAAGTCTCCGCCATAAGCCCAGGCTCTGCTGGCCCCTCGGAATAATTTTTTGATCTGCTGCGACTGGAGTCCTGCGGCGCCGGTCAGAGAAAACGAGGGGTAGAAGGAGGCGACAGCGATGCCGACGCCGGCTGTGGCTTCTGCGAGCTGTCTTTCTGCGCGCCGAACGTCAGGACGGCGGCGAAGCAGATCGGAGCGCAAGCCGATGGCGACCTCTTCGGGAGGTTTCGGCAGCGGCTGCACGGGCAGCAGCTCATCGACAAGCGTATCGGGCAGCTCTCCGGTGAGGATCGAGATGGCATAGATGTTGCGGTAGATCTCTGCGTGAGTATCCGGCAGACTTGAGCGCGCATTGTCCAGCTCCGCTTCAATTCTATCGAGATCCAGGAGATTTGCTGTGCCGATCTGGTACTGCATGCGCACGATCTCGACACCTTGATCCAGCAGCTCAATGTTGCGTTTCGTGAGCTCAGCGCGTTTTTGCGAGCTCCTGAGTTCCAT